>SVTX01000017.1 GCA_015063545.1 Oscillospiraceae bacterium
GTAAAAAGCAAAGACCACACACAAGGTTTTATCCTTATATGTGGTCTTTTCTTGTTTGCCCCGCTTGAAGGTGTCGCTCAAAAATTTACTGTTTTTCGTAAATCCCTAAGTTGCACCATCTTTGGCGTCTTTCTGTGTTTTTTGAGAAGGATAAATCAATAGCTCACCCCGATAGGGGATTCGCTCTTGATGGGATTCAGAACTCTTACCACGCAAAGCGTGGTGCGAGATTCAGAACCCTCTGTGCCCCAGCCAAACACAAAAAAAGACGCCTATTGGCGTCTTTCTGTGTTTTTTGAGAAGGATAAATCAATAGCTCACCCCGATGGGGGATTCGCTCTTGATGGGATTCAGAACTCTTACCACGCAAAGCGTGGTGCGAGATTCAGAACCCTCTGTGCCCCAGCCAAACACAAAAAAAGACGCCTATTGGCGTCTTTCTGTGTTTGGCTGGGGCACAGGGATTCGAACCCCGGAAGTGACGGAGTCAGAGTCCGTTGCCTTACCGCTTGGCGATGCCCCAATGTTTACGACCACATAATTATAGCAGAAGATTCCACGTTTGTCAATAACTTTTTTAAAAAAAATAAATTTTTTTCTAAATCTGTAAAAATCATTGAATTCCTATAGCTTTTGTGCTATAATCATACTGTTATTATTTCACCGATCGTGAACTTTATACGCCAAAAAATCTACCCGTGGCACAGCTGGATAGCGCGTCAGACTCCGACTCTGAAGGTCAACGGTTCAAATCCGTTCGGGTAGGCCAAACGCAACACAGAGGGGCATAAGCCCCTCTGTGTTGCGTTTCACCACCGGAACGGTAAGCAGAAACGTTATACATAATTTTGCATCGCAAAATTATGTGAGAGTTCAGAATATCTACATCGCCAAATGTGGAGATTGTATTTACTTTTTCCAATATTTGTGATACAATAACTGAGAGAATGTTCTTGCATTCAGCCAATAAAGAAGTAAAAACTTCAAAAACGCGGAGAAAAATCTTTTTGATTTAACATTAAAATATTATGAGCATCTTTTTTTCAACACTCAACCAGACGGCATTTCTGTTTGGATTTATAATTATAGGATACATATTGGCGAAATTGCGCATTTTGCCGGACAGCGCGGCCGCCGTTTTATCAAAACTTGAGAACAGCGTATTTATTCCCGCGCTTATTTTAGGTACGTTTATAAGAAACTTTACCGTAGAGCGTATAAGATCTGCTTGGAAGCTGTTAGCCATAAGCTTTGGTATAGCATTTATCGCCATAGTGCTTGCTATACTTTTTTCAAAGCTGCTTACCAAGGATAAATATATCCGCAACATTTATACGTACGGCTTAGCATTCTCTAATTTTGGATTCATGGGGAATGCAATAATCAGCAGTCTGTTTCCGAGAGTCTTTTTTGAGTATCTGATCTTTACTCTGCCATTGTGGATACTTATATATATTTGGGGTGTTCCAAGATTGCTCATGGCAGATTCCGAAAAAAAGCAAACTTTTAAAGAATCCCTTAAAAACTTTGTAAATCCTATTTTTATCTCTATGCCGATAGGAATGATCATTGGATTGATCGGTCTGCCGTTGCCCGAATGGATCACCTCCCTGGTCGATGTAGCAGGCAGCTGCATGTCGCCTATCGCTATGATCCTGACGGGAATTGTGGTCTCCTCCATTTCTTTGAAAAAGACGTTTACAAATGTCAGAATATATATAGTTTCCGTTATACGGCTCATCATTTTGCCCGGAATATTTATCGCAGTTACTCAGTTTATCAAAATGCCCCCTGCAATGTATATATGCGCGCTTTGCTCGCTTGCGATGCCGCTTGGACTGAACACCATTGTAATTCCGAGTGCGTTGGGCAAAGATACGTCAGTGGCGGCAGGCATGGCGGTGATTTCACATTTGCTTGCATGCATCACAATACCGTTGATTTTTGCGTTATCTCAGGTTTGATTTCACCAACACACCGCGTTTCAAGCATAAAAAACAAAAAATATTTCAATACATATTCCTTGCCAAAAAGTAAATAACCCTAGGCATTTATAGAAAACAAACCTTGTCAAAAGGAGAAAAATCATGGCTTTCACAAAGGACAATCCTTGGATAAAGGAACGCGAAGCAAACATTTGCACGTGGAAAATAGATTATAACCGCGGCTACATCAGCAACATGGCAACGTCACTTTTGGTTGACTTTTCATGCATGTCCAACCGTCAGCTTGCCGACTACGCAAAAATGCTCAAGACGTGCGGCTTTACGGGTGCGCAGGTCACCGATATGGTTACGGCTTGGCGTGCGTCGGGCTCGTGGGAATTCGTCCATGACCGCTACAAGGTGTTCGCAGACGAGCTCCACAAGCTCGGCATGAAGTTCTCTCTTTGGGTATGGGCGGCAACCTTCACAGGACACGGCTGGGTGGATGATGAGGTCGTATATATAAATGAAGACCCTTCAAAGCCCGCGTGGAAGGATAGTCGCGTGTGGGCAACCTTCAATAAATATTATGACATCTACGCAGACATGGCTCCCTATACGGACCGCGTTATCGCTCACTTTTTCGATCCGGGTGAGTTGAAAGATACCGAAAGTATTCTCAAATTCACACAGCTCCTCGCAGACAAGTTCCGCGGAATAAATCCCGACGTCAAAATAGGCATCGACACGTGGGGCGCGCCCGCGGAATATCCGTCCGAGCTTGTGCGCGCGGGAATGAAGGATATAATGCTCATGGAGCTTCCCTTTTTGCCGACGTGGAGAGCCGAGGGCAAACGCGCAGAGTTCCGTCAGGGTGTAAAAAATCTCGGCGTTGAGCTTGGCTCGTGGGGCTGGTACACATGCGACTACGAGATAGACCAGATGGCGACCATGACGGTCAACAACCGCGTTATCTCGCACGTATTCAACGAAACCCGCAAGCAAGCCGACCACGTTATGGTGCCGTCGTATTGGAGTGAGCTTGAGTCTTATCATCTGCTCAATTTCTTCTCCATGTACGCCGCAGGACATCTTCTGACAGATCCCGATGCCAATCCCGATAAGCTTTTGCGCGAAAGCGCCGAGCTTATGGTCGGCAAGGGAAACTCTGATAATGCAGACAAGCTCATGACGGTTCTTGAATTTATCCGCGACGGTAGAAGCGGAGACACGTGGGAGAGCTTTTGGCACGCGGAGGGTAATTTCACCCTGTATTGCGCGGATTATTCATCCGTATTCGCCCGCGCAGACGAGGCTGTGGCTAACATGGAATACCTGATAGCTCAGCCCGAGCCCGAAAACGCTATGCCCTTTCCCATAACGAGAAAAGCGCTTTATAAGCTTATACTTCCCCACGTACACCAAATACGTCAGTTTGCGCGCTTCAGAGTAGATTACGAATCTCTCAAGGCGGCTCTTGCATCGGGCGCGGATAAAGAAACTCTGCAAAGCATGGTAGACGCTATGGATTTTGAAATTCCCGAATATAACTGTATAACAGGTCTTTGGGGACAGAACGAATGCCGCGCGGCTTATAACATACTCAACAGCTTCTGCAAGCAAAACGGCCTTGTCTCGCCTGCGAGAAACGGCGCCATGAAGATGATATACAAGCGTCGCATAATTGATTTTCTCTGTGTATGTCAGCGAGGACTTGACTATCCCGTGTGGGTAAATCACATGTTCTACGAAATGGGCATTCCCTTTGGCGACGAGTTTGGCGCGGAGCTTATGCGTGAGCTTATAGACGACGGCGTGCTTATCACGCGCGAGGACGGACTTATGGCGCTTTCCAACTGGTCGGATTATAGATTTGATTTTAACATTTAAGATAAAAGGAGGCCCCCGCCTCCTTTTTTATTGACAACTCCCCTGCCCTATGCTATAATGATTATTAGAACAAATTGAGGTAACACCTCGGAGGTATATATGAAGGTACTTATGATAAACGGAAGTCCCAAGGCGGCGGGCAACACGGCGCGCGCACTTGCGGAAATGACAGGTATATTTGAGCAATACGGAGTTGAAATTGAATATCTGCACGTCGGAAATAAGGAAATTCGCGGCTGTGTGGGATGTGGCACGTGCTACAAGGCAGGAAAATGTTTCATGGACGACATTGTCAACGAGGCGGCGCAAAAGCTCGCGGAATGTGACGGCGTAGTAATCGGCAGCCCCGTATATTACGCGGCGGCAAACGGAACTCTTGTAGCGTTTCTTGACAGACTCTTCTATAGCACAACCAAGACAATAGACAGAAGAATGAAGGTCGGCGCATCGGTTGCGGTAGCCCGCAGAGGCGGTTGCTCGGCAACATTCGACCAGCTCAACAAGTATTTCACTATCGCGGGAATGCCCGTGGCGTCCTCGCAGTATTGGAACAGCGTTCACGGTGCAAAGCCGGGTGAGGTTGAGAGCGATGAGGAAGGACTTCAGACCATGCGCACGCTCGCGCATAATATGGTGTTCCTTATGCGCAGCATTGAACTGGGCAAAGAAAAATACGGTCTCCCCGAAAAAGAAGCTCCTGCAAGAACCAACTTTATCAGATAAAGAACGGAAACAAAAAGGAAATGAAAAAGGTTTGTATAATTTACACCGGCGGCACCATCGGCATGACAAAAACCCCGAAGGGATATGCTCCCTGCAAGGGATTTTTAAAGAAAAAACTTCTTGAAATGTCCGACTTTAAGAGTGACAGGCTTCCCGCATGGGATCTTGTGGAGCTCTCTCCGCTGTTGGACTCATCCAATATGACGGTTCACGAGTGGAACATAATAGCAGAAGAAATAGAAAAAAGATATAACGACTACTGCGGATTCGTCATCCTCCACGGAACTGACACTATGGCATACACTGCATCGGCACTGTCTTTCATGCTTGAAAATCTTAATAAACCCGTAATTCTTACAGGCTCTCAGATCCCGTTTTGCGAAATAAGAAGCGACGCGCTCGACAACCTTATCGAATCGCTCATGATAGCCGCAGACGGAAAAGCCAACGAGGTGTGCCTGTACTTCGGGGGTAGGCTTTTGCGCGGCAACAGAGCCACAAAATACTCGGCTGACGGTCTTGAAGCATTCAAATCCCCCAACTGCCTTTACCTTGCGCAAGCGGGCATAGACATAAAATACAGCGAAGCTTTGCTGCGCAAGCCGAACGCAGGAGAATTCCACGTTACAAAGCTCGCGCCGGTACCGATAGGCGTTATTAAAATATTCCCCGGAATACAGTTTGATCTGTTTGCCCCCATCATGACGGAAAGCCTCAGAGGAATAGTCATTGAAACCTTTGGCGCAGGAAACGTCCCCGGCGGCGAAAACCAGCTTTTGCCGATAATTAAAAAGGCAATAGCGAACGGAACGGTCATAACGGTATGCACCCAATGCCCCAGCGGAAGAGTAACTCTCGGAGCATATGAAACAAGTATCATGCTCAAGGATGCGGGCGCGGTATGCGGCTATGACCTGACTACAGAGGCAGCAGTCGCAAAGCTGTACTATCTGTTTAGCTGCGGATATGACAGCTCCGCCATCAAATCCCTTATGGAAAAAGATATTTGCGGCGAACTTACACAACTTTAAAATTATTACCCCGTGTGCTATAAAGACACACGGGGATATTTATTTAAAATTTTTTTGATTTTTTTGAAAAAAGTTATTGACAAACGGGTAATCTTTTGATATAATATACAAGTCGTAGACACGGCCCATTGGTCAAGCGGTTAAGACGCTAGCCTCTCACGCTGGAAACTCGGGTTCGATTCCCGGATGGGTCACCACAAAAAAGAACAGGAGTGCTTATGCACTCCTGTTCTTTTTTGTGCTTCTCTCATCCGTGGAACCGAACTTGAAAACTCGGCTCTGCCGAGTTGAAGGTTCGATTCCCGACGTTAAATCTCCGATTACTTTACATGCTTCGCGCGAGACTTTTCTAATTTTGTGCAATAGCTCCTCTGTTGTTTTTTTGCTCACTTATACGGACGCGAGAAACCGAACAACTCAAAAAGCGCTTGCGGTTTTTGAGTTAAAGGTTCGATTCCCGACGTTAAATCTCCGATTACTTTACATGCTTCGCGCGAGACTTTTCTAATTTTGCGCAATAGCTCCTCTGTTGTTTTTTTGCTCACCTATACAGACGCGATAATTTGTGCAACGTCTTTCATTAAGAACAGCGAGGGAGATACCCCTCGCTGTTCTCAATTGCTCTCAAATCCAACCAGCAAGCCGCCAAGCTCTGCATAGAACGTACAAAGTCCTCGGCACTGATAAAGCTCTACCTTTACCTTCTCAAATTTCTTTTGTATAAGCTCCTTGAGCGCTTTGCCTGTTCCCTCGTTGCAACAGTGACCTATTTTGACTTTGCCATCGCGCAAACCAAACTCGTGAAGTCTCTCCAAAATAGTCTCAATGGCTTTTTTCTCTCCGCGACACTTGTCAAGCATCTCAAGGTCTCCCCTGTCGCTTGCCTTGCCAACCACACGAATACCCAAAAGCCCTGCCATCTTGGCAGTAATCTGGCTTACTCTGCCGTTGTTTGCAAGATTTTTCATGGATTCAAGCATAAAAAGAAGCCCTGTTTTCTTGCTATATTCGGTTATCTGATTGCATATTGTCTCAAAATCATTACCTTCAAGCACAAGCTCGCGTAACTTTTCAAGAATAAGAGCAATCTCGGGTCCCGTGGATTTGGAATCCAACACAAAAACCTTGGCATCCGGATGCTCCTCAAGATACATTTCTCTTGCCATGCATGCAGTATTATTACTGCCTGACAGCGCGCCAGTAATAGTAACACAATATATCTCTTTAGCGTCTCCAAATGTCTCCAGCCAGTCTTCAACATTTGGGCACGATGTAGAAGATCTGCCTTTATAAGAACTCATGTTCTCTGCCATTTGGACAACATCAAGCTTTGCGTCATCTACATATTCTTTGTCTGCTGTGATTATTTTCAACGGAGCAGATCTGAAATCTACTCCCTTTAGCTCCAAAACATCGGATGATGAATCCGTTACTATTCTTATTTTTCTTTCCATATATCCTCCTTAATTTAATCCCTTTATATACTCTACAAGCGCCTCAAAATCTCCCTGAGGATACATGGAAATGTCTTTATTCTTTTTATTTATCAAAAATTCGGACATAAGGAACACTTTCATTCCAAGCTGCTCGGCTATCATGTCCTCGCCTACGTCATTACCTACCATAACGCATTCCTCTCCCGTCACGCCAAGTTTCGCCATTACCTCTCTGTAATAGTCAAGATTGGGCTTACAAAAACGAGAGTTTTCATACGTTGTGTAAAGTTCAAAATCACTTGTCGAAAAACCCGCCCATGCTATTCTGCTCTGCGTTGCAGAGGGCGGAAAAAGCGGATTGGTCGCAAGTGCCACTCTGTATCCCATGTTCTTGATTGCCATTACCGCTTCATAAGCGTGTGGATTATATCCGCAGGATGAGCGCACCTCTCTGTCAAAATCCTGTTCATAAAACTCATCAAACAGGTGCTTATCGGTCAATGCGCGATCTCTGAACACACTTTGGAATACTTCAAAAAACACCTGCTCGTTTGTCTTTTCTCCGGTGTTTTTCACCATAGCGGCCGTACCCTTCCAGATCGTATCCACCAAAACATCCGGGCTGTATCCGTGCGTGATGAGTTTTTTGGACAATGCTCCAAAGTATGCCTTAATAAATTCATCCTGCTCCATAGGCAACAGCGTGCCGTCAAGATCGAACAATACAACTTTTATACTCATGGGTTCCCTCCCAAAATCTTATTTGATTACTCTCGCCTTTATATATCGTAATCCTCACATATAGCCAAGAGGTTGTCGCTTATCGCACCAAGCGTTCTGTAAAGCACCTCTCTCTCCTCATCGGATACACCGACACTGGCCTTTCTCAAAACGCTATTCACCTTATCGCAAATTATCTGAGCTACCTCTTCTCCCTGCTCTGTAAGCTTAATAGGAGCTTTATATCTTTTAGAGCCACTGGGGCGGGGCATGACGTATGCACACGTCTCAAGATGTTCTACGGCGCGCGAAATATTCGCTTTATCCTCCTCGCAAACGTCACATAATTCCTTTACCGTAAGCGCATCGCTTTTATACAGATAATAAATGCATGAAACGTGTACGCTCTTCAAGTTGAACTGTGACATCTCCTCGGTCTTTATCTTTTTTATGCATCTGTTAATGTTCGCCACAAGCGTAGTAAATAATTGGAATCTTTCTTCCATTTGATATCCTCCGCGTAAAAGTCGTTGTAAAAACAACTAAATTATATCACAAACTTGTTGTTTTGTCAACAAGCTCCAAAAAATTTAAACCGCAAAAAAAGACACGTCTTGACATTTTGGCATCACCCGAATCAGACGTGTCTTTTGTTGTTATTTATTGTTAAAATTATTTAATTTTGTTCATCCTGTTCTTGCTGTTCGCACGGCTCTTTGGACGCGAGTGCATCCTTCTCATCCGCGGCGACAATAGCTTCAACAAGCTTTTCTCTGCGGCCGAGAGTTCTGCATGGAAGTGGCGCCTCCATTATTATAAAGAACGTCACCGCAAGCATCGAATACGGGAAGGGACAAAATTCTCCGGGGTTTACCTGAGACATAAGGAATAGACCTGAATACGACAACAAGAGCGTAACCGTAAGATCATTTTTGTTCTTGAAAAATATGATCAATCTGTCAACAAGCTGATATCCGTAAGCCAATATTCCACACAGACCGAGACCGCCTATTACTTGCGCGAACCACATGTGATACCAGTTCATAGCACCAGACTTCGGCGCCCAAATATCCTCGTGTCCCGTATATCCTATTCCTCTGCCAAACAATGGGTTTGCCTTGAAGTCATCTCCCATTCGTCCAAGCAGTAAGAATCTGCTTTCATCATCCTTGACAAGATATCCTTTTATCTTTGCAATAAGGTCGGATACGTTTGTTATAACTCCGCCGGAATCGCCGGATATGCCATTCAAATAAGCGATTATAGGAATAAAGCACAGCACTCCACAGGCAAATAACAAAGCTATAGTTATCGCGACAACTCTTTGCTTGATGTTCTTGGGATAAACAAGCACGTATGCTATCATTATCAGACCAAACTCAATAGTTCCCATCAAAAGTCCGCCCCTTGAGCCCGTGAAAATTATACACACATACATTACAAAGACCGACAATATGTGCGTTGGATTCTTCGCGCTGTAGTATGCCGGGAACGGCATGGCGAACATGAGAAGCGTAGAAAGATTGTTCTTGGATTGGAAATACGGGATACTGTGAATTCCCTCAATTCCCTTAGATGCGTTGTAAAGGAACTGGTCTATATAGAACATCGTCACACAGAAGCATGCGAAAATTCCCATCAGGTACATCACACTCACTATTTCCTGCCCCGCATCCTCATCAAGCTGAGACTTGACAAGAAGATAGAAAAGTATCATGCCTATTCCGAGCGCAAACACGTAAAACAGTGCCGTGGGGGCAAAATAATCCGAGAAGGATATCGTTCCTACTCCGCCAAGTATGAGCGCCACGGAAATAGCGCAAATTCCGTAAAACGACCGTCCTATCTTAAACTTTCTGCGATAATACACAAAATGGAATATTATCGCACCAACTACAAGCACGGCAACCCATATTATACTGAAAATCTGTTTTTTGTACGTAGGATTTTCAAGAGGGTTGTAGAGTCTTGTCAAAAATACGCACATCAGCAGCGCGGGCAGCATAGCATCCGTAAGACGCGATGAAATAACAAGCATAACCGCAATTATTATCGCAAACAACGCCGCGCCGTATATTTCCTGTCTCTGTATTCTGATCATGCATGCCATAAACATCAGAACAGAGTAGTAGATATACTGAAAAAGTTTCCTTTTTACTATATTGTCACACATAAATAATACCCTTAAATTTTATTTTCACCGCACGCATTGCGGTATAACGGCAACAAAATTATCCTTTTCTCCACACCATCTTATTCACCACTCCGGTATAAGACTGTATGAGCTTTACCACCTTGGTAGATACATTTTCTTCGACATAATCGGGTACGGGAATACCGTGATCTCCGTTTTCTGTCATGGAAACAGCCGTGTCCACCGCCTGCAAAAGTCCGTTGTCCTGAATGCCCGCAAGTATAAAGCATGCCTTGTCAAGCGCCTCGGGACGCTCTGTAGACGTTCTTATGCAAACCGCGGGGAACGGACGGCCAATGCTGGAAAAGAAGCTGCTTTCCTCGGGAAGCGTTCCGCTATCGGAAACTACCGCAAAGGCATTCATCTGCAAATTATTATAGTCGTGGAAGCCGAGAGGCTCGTGTCTTATAACTCTGCTGTCAAGCTCAAATCCGCTTGCATCAAGTCTGTTGCGGCTTCTGGGATGGCAGGAATAAAGAATGGGCATATCATATTTCTGCGCCATCTTATTTACCGCGCTAAAAAGCGAGTTAAAGTTCTTTTCGGTATCAATGTTCTCCTCTCTGTGAGCAGAAAGAAGGATGTATTTTTTCTTTTGAAGTCCAAGTCTTTGAAGTATGTCAGATGCCTCTATATCCGCCAGATTTTCGTGCAGCACCTCAGCCATAGGAGAGCCCGTAACATAAACTCTTTCCTTAGGCAAGCCGCATTCATGCAAATACTTGCGGGCATGCTCAGAATACGCAAGGTTCACATCGGAAATGATATCGACTATTCTTCTGTTTGTCTCCTCGGGCAAACACTCATCCTTACATCTGTTTCCCGCCTCCATATGGAATATCGGAATATGAAGTCTCTTCGCCGCTATTGCGGAAAGACAGGAATTTGTATCACCAAGGATAAGAAGCGCGTCGGGCTTTATCTGATTCATAAGCTTATAGGAACAGTTGATTATATTTCCCACCGTAGCGCCAAGATCATCTCCGACTGCATCCATATATACCTCAGGCGCATCAAGCTTGAGATCCTTGAAAAACACTCCGTTAAGATTATAGTCGTAATTCTGTCCCGTATGAGCAAGCACACAGTCAAAATACTGTCTGCACTTGCGTATTACCGCCGCAAGACGAATTATCTCCGGACGCGTTCCTACGATTATAAGAAGCTTGAGCTTGCCGTTTTCCTTAAAGGCAATATCACTGTAATCAAGTTTAATATCCATTATTCTCTCCTTTTTACACAGGATCAAAGAATGTGTCCGGTCGTGTGGGATCAAAGCATTCGTTTGCCCACATGAATGTCACAAGGTCCTGCGTATCGCTCAGATTTATAATGTTGTGGGTGTATCCCGTAGGCATGTGTATTGCCTGAATGTTTTCACCCGTCACTTCAAAATTCAATATTTCGCCGTCCCCTACGCGTCTCATCTGAATAAGTCCGTGTCCGGAAACGACCATAAAAAACTCCCATTTACTATGGTGCCAATGCTGCCCTTTTGTAATGCCGGGCTTTGAAATATTCACGCTAAACTGACCGCATTTCTCCGTTCGGAGCAATTCCGTAAAGCTTCCCCTCTCGTCAATATTCATTTTAACGGGAAAGGCTATCTTTTCTTTGGGAAGATAGGACAGATATGTCGAGTAAAGCTTTTTTTCAAAACTTCCGTTAGGAATTTCGGGCATCATAAGTGTTTTAGGCTGCTCAGCGAACAAATACAACAGCTCTGCTATTCTGCCAAGCGTCACTCTGTGTGTCGTGGGCGCCGCGCAATATCTTCCGCCTTCGCAAAATCTTGCGTTTACACCGTCGTACTCACATCTGTGCTCTTGAGCGCGAAGCGCAGCTATCATCTCCTCGATAAGGTCATCAATATAAAGAAGCTCAAGCTCGACCGAGGGATCATTTACCGTTATAGCCAGATCATTTGCTATGTTATGACAGAACGTAGCTATTACGCTGTTGTAATTGGGTCTGCACCACTTTCCAAACAGATTCGGGAAACGGTAAATCAGCACCTTCGCGCCCGTCTGCTCAGAGTACTCGAAGAATAATTCCTCGCCCGCACGCTTGCTTCTGCCATAATCGCTATCATATCTTCCGATAAGTGTTGCCTGTACAGAAGATGAGAGCATGACCGGGCAGGTGTTATTATACTTTTTCAGAGTGTCAAGGAGCGTGGACGCAAAGCCAAAATTGCCTTGCATGAACTCCTCGCTGTTTTGAGGGCGGTTAACTCCCGCGAGGTTAAATACAAAATCAGCCTCGCGGCACGCAGTCTCAAGCAATTCTCTATTCGAATCAATATCGTACAAAAACAGCTCGTCTATGCGCAGATCCGGAAATCTTCTGTCCTTTCCGTCCTTTATGTTCTGCAAGCTTGCGCTGAGGTTTTTGCCCACAAAGCCGCAAGCACCCGTAATGAGTATTTTCATAAAATCATTCCCCTTTTGGGTGTTATTTTATTTATTCCAACCCTTAAGAGCTTCCTGAACGTAGTCTGTCGTGAGGATCTTGTTTATAGTACCCTCAACGTCAAGACGCTCGGTATTATGGCTGGTGTAAGCCTCGTCTGCCATAGTCTGTACCTCTCCCTTAACTACGAACTTATCGTAATTGAGGTCACGGCTGTCTGCCGCAACTCTGAAGTACTTGCCCATATCCTGGCTTCTGAGTCTTTCCTCCTTAGTCATAAGCGTTTCGTAAAGCTTCTCGCCGTGACGCGTACCGATGATATTGGTTCCGGTATCGCCAAAGAGCTGCTGCACTGCCTGCGCAAGCACACCGATAGTTGATGCGTCTGCCTTCTGAATAAAGAGATCACCGGGATTTGCGTTTTCAAATGCAAACTTAACAAGATCAACCGCCTCATCAAGATTCATAAGGAATCTTGTCATGTTGGGGTCCGTTATGGTTATAGGGTTGCCAGCCTTTATCTGATCAATGAAAAGCGGAATTACACTTCCTCTGGAGCACATAACATTACCGTATCTCGTGCAGCAAATAACCGTACCGCCACGCTCAGCCGCAACGCGCGCATTGGCATAAATAACATGCTCCATCATTGCCTTGGAAATTCCCATTGCGTTGATGGGGTATGCCGCCTTGTCGGTAGAAAGGCATACAACTCTCTTAACTCCCGCCTCGATAGCCGCGTGGAGCATATTGTCAGTTCCGATAATATTCGTGCGTACAGCTTCCATGGGGAAGAATTCGCAAGAAGGAACCTGCTTGAGCGCCGCTGCGTGGAAAATATAATCTACTCCGGGCATAGCATCGCGCACAGACTGAATATCACGCACGTCACCTACGTAAAAACGAACCTTTTTTGCGTGGTCGGGATACTTTACCTGGAGTTCATGACGCATATCGTCCTGCTTTTTCTCATCACGCGAAAAAATTCTTATCTCACCGATATCCGACGTGAGAAACTTTTTGAGTACGGTGTTGCCAAAAGAACCCGTACCTCCTGTTATCATTAATGTTTTATCCTTGAATGCTGACATTTGTTACCTCTTTTTATGTTTTAACGTTTATAAAATTCTTCAAATGTTTTGCGGTCGCATATTCCAAAATCACCAAATGAAAATTCATCTTTGTGAAGCGATATGTTGTCATACCACGCAAGTGTTTCATTGATGTTCGGCACATCCACTCCGCAAAAGTCCGCAATTTGTTTCAGTATAACCAATCCGTATGAAAAATCCGCCGTAAAATAACGCGAATTAAGATCGGGAATATACTTGCCGTCTACTCGCACAGATGGCGTCGTAAGACCTTTAAAGCCCTTGATGCTTTGTATTTTTGCTGTCAGTGCCTCCGGTGTATTGCTCTCATAATGCTCTTTGAGCGATTTGACGTAAGTCAGATCAAAATCCGAAAGCGCTCTGCATATTCTTTGAACTTCATCGTCACACAAAAACAGCAATTCAGAGCTTTTATTGCTCCACTCCTCGTAGAAAAGCGGCAAGCTTTCATACGTTGTGCCCTCGCTGTAGTCCTCAAAAATAGTTCTTAGACGAGTTGTATGAAGTATGGGGTTTGACGGCGTGAGTGTCAAATTCAAATAATTCGGAAGCCCCTTGCATTCCTTATCAAAGATATCGGCTATCTGTTCCTGTATCTCTTTGCAATACTCGCCCGGTAAAGATGCCACAAACAGCGTATCTCTGTATCCTGTTGCGCAAACAGTCTTACCGTATTCCACAAGTCTTGCCACGCTTGGAACGCGCTGAAGTCCAAATATTGTCGCTCCCGCGTCCATGCACTCCTTGAAGGCGCACTCTCCACCGCCCGTTCCGGGAACCAGTCCTATGCGAACGCCTTTTTTCATATTGGGCAAAATAAGCTTTGCTATATCCTGCATACAGTATGCAGGCAGAGTTACAAATATTATATCCGCATCGCAAAACGCAACGCAAGGATCATTTGTTGCACAGCTTATCTGCCCTGTGTGCAGCACTTCTCTGTTTTCGTCAACCACCGTCAACGTTTTTGAAAACAGCTGCGGCTTTGATGAATACATGATTACATTGTGCCCCTTTTCGGCACAATGGGCGGCAAACTGTGTACCGATGTTGCCACCGCCTACTATGGTTACATTCATATTTTTATCCCAAAAGCTCTGCGCGAAGCGCATCTATAAGCTTGTTGTTATCTTCCGTATTTCTTACAGCAAGTCTTACATACTGCTTACCGCCCATCTTTGGAGAGAGATCCTTTATGAACAGGTCGTAATTGAGAAGCAGTCTCTTTGTAAGCTCGCGGGATGTCATCTCACCCGTAAGCTCTGCCATAACGTAGTTTGCCTGAGAGGGAATTACTCTGATACAAGAAATGCTCTCAAGTTCAGAGATATATCTTGCTCTCTCGGCGCGAATCTTTACAAGTGCAGCCGCGTAATCCTTCTTATACTTTTCCTCTATCTGCATGTAGAACTCACCAAATGAGTTGATGTTCCATATAGCCACATCTTTTTTGAGTGTAGCTATCATAGCCGCATCTCCCGACGCAAGCACGCCAAGTCTGAGACCGGGCACACCGTAAGATTTGGAAATGCTCTTCATTACGTACAAATGAGGATTCTCGTCAAGTATATTCTGAATAATAAGAGTGCTGTCAAGCTCATCCGCAAAATCTACGAACGATTCGTCTATAACAAGCTTGATTCCCTTCTCAGCAGCCCATTTTGTGAGCTTGAGAAGACCTGCCTTGTTTATATAGTTACCCGTAGGATTGTCGGGGTTTACAACAACAAGCGTGCTGATGTCCTTATCCCCGAAAAATTCCATAAGGTCATTTTCATCGTAAGCATAATTGTCATTTTCGGGAACAAAGCATACTGATTCTTCTTTGTTGTATCTGTTAGGATATTCCTCAAACGTGGGACGGATAAATCCTACCTTTCCCGAAAGCTGTCCCATAAGAGCCTTTATAAGCTCAGCTGCGCCGTTACCGACCAAAATGTTTTCCTGATGCACGTCAAAATTCTTCGCTGCAAGCAAGGAATTCACTCTCATACCCGAAGGATACTGCGTAAGCAGTGTCTCAAAGCTTGCCTTGATCTCATCTATAAGCTTCTGAGGCGGAAAATAAGGATTCACAAGATAGCAGAAATCGAGAAGCTGAGGATATCTCCAATAACCTCCGAATCGCGCCTGAAGGAGACTCACCTTTTCATCCTCGTCGGGTGTGAACATAGAGGTGGCAATATCAAGGTCCTGAATATCATCTATCTCATACCAAAGCTGTCCTGAAAGTCTCTTTGCCTTTATCACCGGCTCGTCCAGCATGGTAATTACGCGGAGTACCTGCTCATAATATTCGTTATCTCCGAGAGCCTTTGTGTACGCGTCAAGGAACGGCACGTAGTGTGTCTGCGAAAAATGCTTGCTGAACTTATATATATTTACAGTCTTGTAATAATCCTTGATCTCGTCAAACTTGAACTTTTTACCGGGAACAAAAGCGTCTATGCTATCGTCTGCGCCAAGCTTTACACACGTTCCGTCCATCCAGCTTGCATATTTGTCCACAAGCGCAAGTGTTTCACGAGGATCGTTTACTATTTCGTCAATAACGGAATCCTCAAAAATAAGATCGGATTCAAACAAAAGTGTATCCTCCTCACAAAGATGCTCCTTTGCAAGAGCGAGAGAATATATATTGTTAGTCTTATCGTAAATAGGGTTATTTACGTAAACTATGGGCGTTTTGATGCCGAGCGTGGAGATGTAGTCAATGAGTTTTTGACCTTCATATCCCACAACGACTACTATTCTTGAAAGTCCTCTGTTGTCAAGCTGACCAAGCATTCTGTCAATAAGCGTAACTCCATTGACCTTAACCATGCATTTTGTATTGTCCTGTGTAAGTTCTTTAAGACGTCGGCCCATTCCTGCCGCTAAAATTATGGCTTGCATTTAATTTTCTCCTTTGTCTATCCAATATGTCTTGTTGGTATGATGTGTCGTCTGGTCTGCCGGAGGTGTCATATAATCTCCGAAAATGTTTGTAAGTATCTCGTGGTAACCTGAAGGCGCTTTAAATTCATATCCTTCAAACTGCACCATTGTGTAACCGTCAAAGTATTCCTTTTTCACTCTGTTTTTGGGGGAGTTAAAGGAGCTTTCCATAGTTCCCACATACTCGCACTCACCGTACGGGTAAAGAGCATGCATTTTATCCGCCTTGTTGAGAACTTTTTCCTTGCCACCCGAAAGGATTCGCAAGATCGGAACGGCAAGTCTGCGCTTTATATTCTTTTTTGAATCTATAACGCAATAAACATGACTGCGGTATGTCTTTTTCAGTTTGGCAACCCATGCATCAAATTCACCGTCATCACCCGGCATGCCGTCTATCGGAAAAATATCTATATCTATTCCGAGATATCCCTCGCTGTAATCTATACCGGGTTCAATCTTTACAGTCCTCGTGTCTATTATTTTTACGAAAGAATGCCGTGATTTCTTGTCGTGAGGAGCTACCAGCTCATAATAAGGGGTATTCCTCTCCTTATTGTATATCTCGATAAGTCTGTTATAATCCTCTCTGGGCATTTGAAGATCAATATCATCATCCCACGGAATATATCCCTTGTGGCGAACCGCACCTATAAGAGTTCCGTAAGCGAGAAAATATCTGATGCCGTGTTCATCGCAAAATTTCGCGAAATCTATTAAAATGTCAAGCGTTATTTTTTTCTGTTCTTCGACAGACAACTGATCTTTAAATTCCATATCTTCCTCCGAATTTTATAACAACGGTATCCGTCAGCGCAAATTTTTCACAAGCTCTATTATGTTTTTGGGATTCAGTCCCGAAAGCATGAGGCGGTTATTCCTTCGTATAGGTCTGATTATTATACCTATTACGATATTTGTAAACACCTGTGTTATCAGAGATGCAATAGCCGCGCCGACTATTCCGAGATAAGGTATGAGGCACGCGTTCAAAATAACGTTCATAAGCGCACCCGAAAGATTTATTATCCACAGATACTTCTGCTTTTGTTCCGCAAGTATCCATATGTTTCGCACAGAGCCAAGATAGGCAAACGTTGTGTACCACACAATAACCTGAAGCGCGGCTATTGCGGGATAATACGCCTTACCGTACAAAATATGGATAATTGGCTTTGCGAGAAGTGTCATTCCCAAGCTTTGCGCAAGCGATAAATATATTATCACGCAGTACAGCCTGCTTACGTTTTTTTCAAAGCTTGCGATATCCTTTTTCTTGCTTTCGAAAATTGCGGGACGTGATGAATCTATAATAGCCGCGAACACAAACGACGTTATTCCGGCGCAGGAAACCGCCGCAGAATAATAGCCTGTTGCCGCCTCATCTATCATGAGCTTCAACATTATCTTATCGGTTTGAGCAAATACCGTTACCATAAGGCTTGACACTATGTAGTGCCGGCTGGACGAAAACATTCGTTTCGCCACCGCCCATGAAAACTCCAGCTTTGCTCCGCCAAGACATCTGTAAGCTATGTGCAGACCTACAGCGATAAGCAAATAATCTATGGCATTTGATACTGCAAACCAATATACGCTCTTGCCCGATGCAAGCAAAAATATTTTGTATGCGGAAACCACAACGTACGCACCCAAGGATATGAGTGCCATAAACTTTGACAGGTATTTTGCCTGAAACCAATACTGTATGAGTTCTATTGCTTGGAAAACAAGCAGTATACTGTAAAGTCCGCAAACTATGATGGTATCCGTCTCGCCTTTATTCGCGATCGCGGCAAACGAAACCACTCCCACTATACAGGCAAGCGACGAGCATACGCTCATTACCGCAGACGTTCCGAATATCTTTCCTTCCTCTTCCGGATAATCCACAGTCTGCTGAACCAGAATGTTGCCAAGTCCGAGCTGCATCACGGGAACAACAAATGCCACTACCGACGCCGCATAGCTTATAAGTCCGTAATTTGAAGGACCAAGATAGCGCGCGGTAAGCATGGTTATTATAAGCGTGAATACCGATTGTACGATCCTGCACACTATTATCCACGACGCGTTTCGAAAAATCTTATTTTTTATCATTTGTTTGCTCCGTACAGCATTACGTATTCCGCAAAGCGTAATTTTTGATCAAAGCTCCGTGCATACGAGATGCAATCTGTTTTGCTGTAAGGCTTCTGCGTACAGATGCGAATTATCTCTTGCTCCATCGCGTCAATATCATCGCAAGCCACAATCTCTCCACACCTCTCGCCTATCATTTCCGGGCTGCCTCCCGTTCTGAACGTAATAACCGGCGCGCCGCAAGCGATAGCTTCCATATTCACAGTGGGATAGTTATCCTCTCTCGTAGGGTTTACAAGAACATCTGCCACAGAGTATATCTGCGCGAGCTCTTGCTGATTTTTTGTTCTGTGAATGGATATTATATTTTGGGGTAAATTTTTATCAATATTATCATCCGTTCCCACGAGAACTATGCGATATTGTTCGGGAAGTCGTTTTGACAGCTCAGCAAACACGTCAAGGCCCTTTCTTCTTCCCCATCCAAAAGCAACGCCGAGCACAACATACGAATCTTCACAACCGTATTTCTGTCTAAAATCTCCTGGAGTGGGCTTAAAGATATCCGTGTCTATGCCATTATTGACCACCTTTACGGAATACTCCTTCAAAAACGACTGCTTTACAAGTCCTGCGAGCCACTCCGAGGGAGTGATAAGCGTCATATCCTGCACGCCGAGAAAATACTTTTTCTTTCGCTTGAACATGAACTTTGAGTTGTCTGTTTTACTTTGGGGATATTCTCTGAACGAAGGACATTTTTCACATCCCGTTTGCCACTTTGAGCATCCGGAAAGGTCAAAATACGGACAGTGTCCGGTAAACGACCAACAGTCGTGCAACGTCCAATACGTTTTTATGTTATGCTTTTTAATGAATTTAAACAGCAGCCTGTAATTTATATACCAACCGTGCAAATTGTGCAAATGCAAAACGTCAGGCTCAAACTTTTTCAGCTCTCTCAAAAGCTTTTTCGTTCCGAAATACGAGCCGCTGCCTTCGCATCCAAAAGTCTTGGCAATTATATTGTGCAGAGCATTTTCCCACTTATATCCGAAGGGCTTGTGCGTTCCGTATTCCTTGGAATCAAACCACTTTCTTGAATACGTACGCACCTCGTGTCCCGCATCATTCGCCGTTTGAGCTATCTGAAGCATTATTTTTCCGGTGCTTCCGTAATCACACGTGTTTATCTGTACTATCTTCATTTTTTATCTCCAAAAAAATCTGTAAGGATTAGACATCGCCCATCCGGTATTGTACAGTGCTCTGAGGCCAAAGCATACGAAGAACACCGCGCATCCTACGTTAAAAATAATCCTTAAATACTTATTCTGCACCGTATCGAATATTTGAGGCAAAAGAAGAACCAGCACAAGCGTAAAGTAATATCCAAGACGCGCCAAATACGGATGCCACATACAAAGCGCCTGAACGCAACACGCGACAAAGAATATATTAACAAATCCTTGATGCTCTTCTTTGGCAAATATACAGCAGAACACGTATATTGCCATGTAGATCAGGAATAATCCCATAGCTCCCGTGTACTGCATTTGATGCTGTTTGTTTACCAAACCCAACGCAACCGTCAAGATTGGTTTTGCAAGGACAAACAATATCACAGGAACCCCGCAGGATATCCATCTTGCTATCTTGTTCAGCTTTATATGGTATAGCGGAAAAGCTATCAAAAACAGGCCCGCTGTAATGTGAAACGTCATTGCCAACAGCACCAGCGACACAAACACTATAATGTTCATGGGCTTTATTCTATCAATAAATGCAAGCGCAAGGAAACATATTCCCATCGCTATTGCTTGGCGCAATCCGGAAAAAGACAGCATGAATGCGGGAAGCCCCATATAAATTATTGCCGACAACATAGGCGACTTACTCTTTTGATATATAACGAGATATATAGGAGAGGTGGCAAGGAATGCTACGCTTCCGAGGAAAAATTGCCAGCTATTATTTATAGAGCCAATAAACTTGTTGAGTATTACATAGCCCTTTTCATAGTTTTTGAATTTGGGCATAGTGATAACTTCCCACCACGACTTACCGGTTATATTTTTAAAAGACCATAAATATCCGTCCGACTGTCCGTATCTGAGGTCTATACCCATAGACGGATGTCGAAGCGCGAACATAAGGAACACAATAGCAAAGCAAGAAGCCGTAAAGATTATCTGCTTTTTTTGTCTGTCCTTTAAAAATTTGCTTCCAAAAGCAAACAACGCTCCCATAAGCGCATACGCGCAAAAATATACTGCCATTTGTCCTCCCTTCCGGCGTAGTGCCTGATTTGTCTTGCTAAGTTTTATCCCTTTGACAGGGATTCAAATATTTCTCTCATCTGACGGCTGACAGATGCAGCGTCGTGATATTTTTTCGCTATCTCAAGCCCTGCGGCTGCCGCATGAGCGCGCAGCGCTTCATTTGCAAAGCACTCCTCAAGTTTATTCTCCAACTCATCCGGAGAAGTAATGCATATAGCGCAGTCATTTCTTATCAAATGCTTCATTGAGGATATGCTGTCCGGGCCGTAAGCAACAAAGGGGATTCCGCTTCCGAGGCTATCTGCTATCTTTGTTGATACGGAATGCTTGACCTCATCCATTGATTTTTCATCAAACGATTCGGTATGAAGAAGCATTTGCGTAGAATGGAAGGTCTTTTCAAATGCCTCTCCGCCCACAAAGCCCTTCATGCACACAGATCTTATTCCGTCAAAGGATGAAAGTATATCCGTATCCTTCTCTCCGGTATATATATGCAGCTCATAGTTGCTTAAATTTCTCTCATTTATTCTGTCGAGCGCACGACCTATCTGAGCAAGAGATGTATATCTGTTGCAACGTATATTTCCCATATACGTAATGGTCTGCGGATCCGGCGAGATGTGAGTTTGTGAGGATATCGGATAATTAGATCCCGTCATCACCGTGGTTGCGGGCACCCCAAACCTTGAGCTATAATGCTCCTTGAGTTCATCGCATATTGTTACGATATGCGTTGTTTTTTTCATGAGCTGCTCTATTTTCCTCGACAAGAGCTTCTGACGCAATCTTGCCAGCGCGCCGGTTGGCTTCTGTACAAAATAATAGTCATCGCAAATATAGGTTATTATCGGAATATCAAGATATTTTGATATTTTCAGCGCCATATCATACAAAAACTTTGACTTTCCGGGCAACACAAATATTTCCGTAGGAGCTTCTTTTTTCAACCACTCCTTGAGAGATTTGCCAAACCAATGCGAGCACTTCCACATAAGGTCTCTTGCAAGCGCTCTGTGAGGCTTTGCATTCTTTGTGTTGCGGTACAGCTGCTCATCGCCCTCATCCTCAAACAAAGATGCTTTGCTTTCAAGCTGCGGCCGTATTTCTCCGCCGCCCATTTTAAATTTGTAATACGAACGAAGAATATCCTTGTCCGTAACTCTGTAATAAGAACCGCACACATCGGTATCCGGAAGAGACGGATAAATATATAACTGACATACCTCCCAAGGCTGCACATCTCCCAGCATGGAAAGCATTGTCTTTCCCATGTTGTGGTACGTAGATATTGGGTTGTGAGATATGATAAGAACCTTCATCTTATCCTGTCCTCCCATTCTTGTTGGAATTTATACATAAAAATGCGTCCGAGCCTTTTTATAAAGCTCGGACGGTCATCTTCGGGCTTATTTGTCCTTGTAATATGCCTTAAAGTAATGATGCGTCACCCTGTCCTTTTCGGGCGGTAACTGCATGTAATTACCGAAAACACGCGTAAGGTGTTCGTCGTAATTTTTTACCGCCTTATATACTCTATCTTCAAATTGCAGATCCACGTATTCATCAAACAAAGACGCCTCATCAAATTTTCTCTTTTTTCTGTAAGAGCTTCCGAGCGTAGCCACATATTTTTTAGAACCAAACTCCTCGGCGGGATACTTGGCTTCTATCTTAGTTATGAGCTTATTTACAGAGAAAAATCTGCTAAGCACAAAAAATGCAAATCTTATAGGCTCATAGTACCATTTGCGCGTTTTGTTCCTGAAATATTTTTTCCAGTTTGCCGCCACAAGCAGCTCTCTCAGAAAAGTAGATTTATCATAATTTTTCTGAGCCTCCTCAGGCGTATCTCCGAAACTGTCCACCGGGAATATATCCACAAACACTCCCATTTGAGCACCGCCTCTGTTGGCAACGTCTTCTACTATAAACGTACTGTCATCCACTGCCTTGGCAAACAGATATCCGTAGGTTTTATCCGTCTTACTGCACACCAGTCGGAATGATGTTTTATGCTCCATACAGTACTGTATGAGCTTTTCATAGTCCGGTCTGGGCATGAATATGTCGAGATCGTCATCCCACGGGATAAATCCCTTATGTCGCACAGCGCCCAAAAGAGTTCCGGCAAACAAAGAATATCCAAGCCCCTGCTCCTCGCAGATGTTATGGATCTCATCAAGAATATTCATTTGTATCGCTCTGAGTTCTTCCATAGAGAGCTCTCTCATATTTTCACACGCCATTGTAGTCTCCAATTTATTATCTGTTTATTATCTGTATTTCAGAAATCCCTTGATAGCCCAATGCATCATGTAGTAGCAGGTCGCAAAGAATGATATCTTTTCCACCTTTCTGTACACGTTCCACTGGTATTTGATCATTTTAGTCTTGTTATAGGATACCGAGCCCTCATGTATTTTTACAGTCAAAAGACTCTCATGCAAACAGTGAGCATTCACTCCGCGTCTCAAAATGCTGAGCCAGCATCCGAAATCCTCGCGTTTAATGGCATCGGTGGGCATATATACCTTACCAAGTGCCGTCACGTCATATATTACCGTAGGGCATGCAATATAACAGTGCTTGAGAATATCTTTGTAGGTATACTCGTCCTTTTCGGGCGAAAATTCTCTGATACCCTCTGCGCCGCGATCAAAATAATAGTGAGTGAATGAAAAAGCGCACTGCTTTTCGCTCATAAATTTCAATTGCTTTTCAAGCTTTTCCGGATGCCAAAGATCGTCACTGTCAAGAAAAGCGATCCATCTGCCCTTGGCGATATCTATTCCGTTATTTCTGGTGATAGCCGCGCCGCTGTTCTTTTCGTTACGAAGAAGAACTATTCTGTCATCACCGTAATTTTCGATTATTTCCGTCGAGTTATCGGTAGAGCAATCATCTACTATGATAAGCTCCCAGTTTTTATAAGTTTGGGATACCACGCTGTCTATTGAAGCGGCGATATATTCTGCTGAATTATAGCACGGCATTATTACGGAAACAAGTCCGTAATCGGATGCGCCTTCGGCAAATATTTCTTTTGATGTTTTTTCCATATTGTCTCCGTTAAAACAGGTCGGCTCCAAAGCTCATCCCTGCTTTTTTTCGTCGTCGTTACCCTCGCGCTTGAGAACCACTCCAACCGTCTGGAACATGAGTTTAATATCCATGCCGATGGAAGCGTCTTTAACGTAATGGGCATCCATGATAGCCTTATTCTTGTAATAAACGTCGTCTCTGCCATGAACCTGAGAATAACCCGAAATGCCGGGGCGCATCGCAAATACGCCGAGCTTTCTTCTCATCTCATTACAGTTGACCTCCGTCGGAACAAGGGGTCTGTAGCCTATAAAGCTCATACTGCCTGAAAGCACACAGAAGAGCTGGGGAAGCTCGTCAAGTGAAAATCTGCGAAGCGTGCGTCCCACTTTTGTCTGGTACTGCTCCGGATGGTCAAGCAAAGACGTAGGGCAGTCCTTAGGAGCATCCGTTCTCATGGTTCTGAATTTATAGCACTTAAACTTCTTGCCATGTCTGCCCACACGTTCACCGTTAAACACGGCTTTTCCGGGGCTATCGCATTTGACGATTATTGCAATAATTATCATGGGAATTGCCAATATAAGCAACATGATAAGCGATGCCACGATATCAAAGCTTCTTTTCACAAAACGGTAAAACGTTCTCTTTTTTGTATTATGCTCAAAATTTTTGATGTATTCATCGTAATACTCGTCGGGGTAATTGATCCTATAATCAAACTCACCTTCAAAATTCGGTTGTTGATCTGCATCGGCGGATTCTTTAGCTTCATCGGGTGTATCGGAAGTTGTTGCCGCGTCACTTAAGGGTGTCTCTTGCTCCAAAGTATCATTGTTCGTGGGGGCAATATTTTCCTTTATATCCAACTGTTCCATAAAATTCTCCTCTCGCGTTTTTGTTAACAACTGGATTTGCTTAAATGAGACAAATATCTATATTTTTCTACATTCTTTCATATTATATCATATCACATGCATTTTGTCAACTGCACTTTACTGTCTTTATATGTTTTAACGATATTATTGTTTACCTCAAGAGCTAAAGTGCGCAAAATTTGTTATTTTTTTACAAAAAAAGGTCTGTATTCGATGAATACAGACCTTGATCATGTTCTGATTTTAACTTGTCGTTTCTTCCGGGCTTATAGCTGACACGTGAGCTTTATACTCTTCGTACGTGCACAGTATTTTTAATGCTTCAAGCAATGAATTTGCCGTCATTTTAGCCGGCAACCCAAGTCTTGCCGCCAACATGTCGCGCCTTTGCGCACTGTTTGAACAACCGGATAGCCCATCAATATAAAAATCCGTCTTTGTTATCTCGCTTCTTTGCCTTTGTCCGTCGATTATTTCCGCCTCGGTCGAAAACGGCAAAAATATATCTCGCAAGCATTGGACAGATACTCCCTCAACACCTAAAAAGCCTTCTGCGGAATCCTGTGTTTTCCGTTTTTCCCTGCCCTTGATTTGAGGAATGTAGAGCTGTATGAGTCTATCCTTCGGTATGGCGGACGTGATGTGCGAGCGTATGACCTTCCCGCCGCCGTCTGAATCCGTGAGCAAAATTATGGGAGTTTTCTTCGCAAGCTTTTGCAAAAGCGCAAGTCTTTCGGAATTTTTGAAAACCCCAAACCCATCCGTAGTTATCACCGTAGCATCTATGACGGATAGAAGCTTTATTTTATCATATCTTCCTTCTACGATAACAGGATAATTTACCGTAAGCCTTTCCATGATATCAACCCTTTATAGCAAAATAAGCTATTACCAATACGCCGAGCGCTATTCTGTAAACGCCGAACGGGATAAAGCTGTGCTTTTTCACAAAATCAACAAGGAATCTTACAACTATCATGGAAACTATAAAAGAAACAAGTGTTGCTACAACAAGCGCAACTATAGCAGTCAAGGGTACACTCGCATCGGATTCCATAACGTATTTAACAAATCCCGCGCCCTTTATAAGAGCAGCGCCGCAAATCGCCGGAATTCCCAAAAAGAACGAAAATTCTGCCGCCGCGGGACGTGATACGCCTATCATTCTTGCTCCGAGTATAGTTGAACCGGAGCGTGACGTTCCGGGCACGATAGACAAAGTTTGAAAACAGCCTATTGCCATCGCCTGACCTACGGTTATATCGTCAGTGCTGTTTGTCGTTGTTTGCTTTGTGTGGAATTTCTCAACGATGATAAACAAAATTCCGTATATGATAAGCGCGGCGGCAACAACCTGCCAATTAAATATCCAGCCGTCTATATCTTTTCCCGTAATCTTTTCAAGTATTTTATCGCCCACAATGCCCACAAGCGCGGCGGGAATGCTTGCGAGAACTACCTTTCCCCACAAAGACCACGTGTTCTTTTTTTCAAGCGAATTCTTCTTGCCGGAAAAGGGGTTGAGCTTTTGAAAATATATTACCGCAACCGCCAAAATTGCGCCAAGCTGAATAACCACGTCAAACATATTTTTGAATTCGCGAGCAAACGTCACGTCCTTCGAGACATCAAGCTCTAAAAATTCACCGAGCAAAATAAGATGCCCCGTGCTTGATACGGGAAGCCATTCGGTTATGCCTTCCACAATGCCGAAAAGAATGGATTTCAGTATTTCAATAAACATTGTTTTCTCCTTAAAACGTTAATTTCCGGAACGCATGATATCGCCCTCGCTTACGTCAAACGGAACCCTGCACCAGAATATCATAGACGGGTGCGGAGCAGACTCGACCGCAGCTGTGTTAGGAAGGTAGATTTCCTTTACACAAAAGGCGTTTCCGATTCTTGAGGGCGAAATTATTTCCGCGCTGTCACCAACACAGACCTTGTTCCTCTGTATAAATCTGAACAGCTTTCCGTCAGTATTTTCAAGCTCAATTCCCGCATCCGAGAGCTTCTTCGCTTCGTCATTATTGTACTCCGTTGCGGTGGCAAAATATGCCTTTTCGCGAATATATCCGTTCTGCGTTGTGAGCTGGGCATTTTCAATAGGGCTGTCAAGATAGTACCCCGTGCAGTACTCTCGGTGTGATACACTGTCAAGCTCACGAAACCAATCGGGGTTATATTCGTAATTTTCGGGATCCTCAAAATACTTGTCTATCGCCATTCTGTATGCATTCGTAACGACAGCCGTGTAATACGCAGACTTCATTCTGCCTTCGATTTTAAAGGAATCTATTCCGCTTTTTATAAGCTCGGGGATATGTTCTATCGTGCACATATCCTTTGAGGACATTATAAAAGTCCCAAGCTCAGTCTGCTCTATCGGAATAGGCATATCGGGGCGTTTTTCTTCATAAACCACATAATTCCAACGGCAAGGCTGAGTGCATTTTCCCCTGTTTCCGTCTCTGCCTGTCATCATCTGCGAAAGCATACATCTGCCACTGTACGACACACACATAGAGCCGTGAATAAATGCCTCAAGCTCGGTATCGGGAGATATTCCAAGTCTTATCGCCTCTATCTCACGAAAGCTCAATTCCCTTGCAAGAACAAGTCTTTTTGCTCCAAGAGATGCATATGCGCGCGCCGCCTCTGGAGAAACTATGCTTGCCTGCGTGGAGATATGTATCTCCATGTGAGGCGCAAGTTTTTTTACAAGCTCCATAACTCCGAGATCGGCAACAATAAACGCATCTATACCAAAATCCTTTATTTCATTTATGAATAATTCAAGCTTGGGATATTCGTCATAATGCGGCATTGTATTGAGTGTCAAATAAAGCTTTTTCCCTCTGGCATGGGTATACTCAACCGCCTCTTTAAGCTCATCAATTGTGAAATTATCCGCCGCCGAGCGCATGCCAAAGCTCTGTCCCGCGCAATAAACAGCATCCGCACCGTAAAGAAGCGCAGCTTTTAGTTTTTCAAAATTTCCGGCGGGAGACAAAAGCTCCGGTTTTTTTATATTTGTTGATAACGACATTTTCTTTGCCTTTCGCATCGCAATATTTTCTCATTTTATTTTAACATAAATATCTCAATATGTCAATCAAAAAATACGGAGAACGCCGAAACGTTCTCCGTATAAAAATTACGTTATTTTATCAGTCTTCTTTTTTCTTGAATATCGCACCGCCCGCAAGAGCTATCGCGCCAAGCATTGCAAGTGCTGATACACCTACAACAGAACGGCATCCTTTGCGCTTTCCGTTCGATCCGTCATCGCTTGCCGATGTAGGAGCTTCGCTAGGAGTATCCGTAGAATCTTCTGTTACAGGCTCATCTGTGGGTTCCGCTGTGGGCTCTGTCACAGGCTCGGTTGAGGGCTCGGTAGGACGCTCTTCTACTTCTCTCTTCTCTCCGCATCTGTTGCAATCGGCGTCGTAATCGTCATCGTATTCGTGACCTATTGCAGCTACTGTTGTCTGTGCTACGAGAATTTCATTACATACGGAACAGTGCTTGCCTTCTGCAAGACCTGTCTCTGTACATGTAGGAGCTACTGCCGCATCAACTACTTCGGTATGTCCGAGTGCTTCAACTACTGTCTGAGCTACGAGAATTTCATTACATACGGAGCAGTGCTTACCTTCCGTAAGACCTGTCTCTGTACATGTAGGCGCTACTGCCGCATCAACTACTTCGGTATGTCCGAGTGCTTCAACTACTGTCTGCGCTACAAGAATTTCTTCACATACGGAGCAGTGTTTACCTTCCGTAAGACCTGTCTCTGTACATGTAGGCGCTACTGCCGCATCAACCACTTCGGTATGTCCGAGAGCATCAACTACTGTCTGAGCTACGAGAATTTCTCCACATACAGAGCAGTGCTTACCTTCGGTAAGTCCTGTTGCTGTGCATGTTGCCGCTACTGCCGTATCAACTACCTCGGTGTGTCCAAGAACATCAACTACTGTCTGTTCTACAAGAATTTCGTTACATACAGAACAGTGTTTACCTTCGGTAAGTCCTGTTGCTGTACATGTAGGCGCTACTGCCGTATCAACTACCTCGGTGTGTCCGAGAGCATCAACTACTGTCTGTTCTACAAGAATTTCGTTACATACAGAACAGTGTTTACCTTCGGTAAGTCCTGTTTCTGTACATGTTGCCGCTACTGCCGCGTCAACTACCTCGGTGTGTCCGAGAGCTGCTGCAAGCTCCGTGCCACATACTGTACATATCTGAGCCTCTGTACATGTTGCTTCTGCGCCGGGAGTATGTCTGCCTGTTGCGGGAGCTATAAGCGCATCACATACCGTACATGTCTGAGCTATTGTACAAGTTGCCGCATCACCGGGGGTGTGACCAAGCGCAACTACTATTGTTTCACCGCATACTGTACATGTCTGAGCTGTTGTACACGTTGCTTCTGCTCCGGGGGTGTGAGAAAGCTTTTCTACTGCCTCTGTAGCAACTACCGCGCCGCAGTCATTACATGTCTGTTCACGTCTTCCCACCGCAGAACACGTAGGCTCAACTGTCTGTGTCCACGTTGTGTCTTCGTGATCGCAACCGAATCCGCATACGCATACGTTAGTATCTCCGAAGCTATGAGCTACCTTTTCGGTTGTAGCGTCACAGTCGCTACACTTATTCCAGTGATATTCATCATCGCAAGTATATGCAACACTCCAGTCGTGAGCGAGCATTTCTGTTACTTCCTGCTCTACAAGTATTACATCACATCTGCTACACTTAGAGCCGTTTGTAAGACCCGTAGAAGTACATGTTGCGGGTGTTCCGAGAATTGTTACTTCTTCATGTCCGAGCGCGGGAATTTCTTCCTGTGCTGTTATAACTGCATCACACTTGCTACATACAGAACCTTCTTTAAGACCTGTTTCTGTACATGTAGGTGCCTTTCCTGCTACTACCTTGGGTGTGTGAGGAGCCTGTTCTGTTTCTGTCTGCTCTACAAGAACAGTGTTACAAACATCGCACTTAGAGCCGTCTGTCATACCGGGTGTCGTACATGTTGCCGCATAGCCGGGAACTGTTACAGGAGTATGACCTGTAGCGGGAATTTCTTCCTGCTCTATAAGAATTGTATCACAAACCGAACAGTGTTTGCCCTCTGTAAGACCTGTGTTTACACAATCGGGCGCTACTGCCGCGTCAACTATTTCGGTATGTCCAAGCGCGTCTCCGTCGGTTGTGTTGCAAACAGAACATGTCTTGGGATCTGTGCATGTTGCGGGTGACCATATATGACCAAGAGCTGCTCCGCTTGTTTCTCCGCAAACAGTACATGTCTTGGGATCTGTGCATGTTGCGGGTGACCAGCTATGACCAAGAGCTGCTCCGCTTGTTTCTCCGCAAACAGAACATGTCTTGGGATCTGTACACGTTGCGGGCGTCCAGCTATGACCAAGAGCAGGAATCGTTTGCTGCGCAGAAATAATCTCACCGCAAACACTGCACTTCTGTTCATCAGTAAGTCCGGGTGTTACACAGTCGGGGCTTACTCCGGGAGTTGTTTGAATAACGTGGCTTGACGGTGTGCGTGTCGCGCCGCACTTATTACAGGTGGCATCGCACGCATTGTCATATTCATGAACACAATCTCCAAGCGCATCGCTTATCTTCTGCACAAGAGTATCGTAGCTCATCATTCCGATCGTCTTAGAAATTATCACTCCGTTTTCATCAAGAATCACAGTCATAGGATAATATCCGCTTGCAGCAATAACATCGTAATATACTCCATTGGCAAGATCGTCAACGAATATAATATCAGAATTGGGATAGTTCTGCTGTACGTAAGGTCTTCCGTCCGCGGAACCTGCATCTGAATGAATGGCAACTATTGTTACTCTATCCGCATATTCCGTCGCAACTCTGTCAAAATGAGGAAGCTCACTTTTACAAGGGCCGCACCACGTAGCCCAGAAGTTGAGAACAGTCACCTTTCCTCTGTTCTGAAGTATATTAAATGTGCCGCCCGAATATTTTGTAAGATCTGCGGAGTAACAGATATCTCCAACGTCTACAACTTCTACACCCCTTAGCTCTCCGCATCTGTTACAGTCAAGATCGATATCTCCGTCATATGTATGTCCGAGAGCTTCGCCATTGGTTATTTTACACATGAAGCATTTGCTGGGCTGCGTGCAGGTTGCAAGTGTCCAACTGTGACCGTTTGCCTTTCCCTCCGTTTCACCGCATACAGAGCAAGTCTTGGGAGTTGTACAAGTTGCATCTGACCAGGTGTGCCCGAGGGCTACGCCATCTGTTGTGCCGCATACAGAGCAAGTCTTGGGAGTTGTGCAATCAGAAGCTGTCCAATTATGGCCGAGCGCGGGGATTTCCTCCTGCTCTACCGTTATGGTACCACATACCGTACACACTCTTCCTTCTTTAAGTCCCGCATCTGTACAAGTAGCTTCTACTGCGGGAATAGTCTCTTCGGTGTGTCCGAGCGCGGGTATCTCCTCCTGAGCTACCGTTACAGTATCACACACCGTACATACCTTTCCTTCTGTAATTCCCGTCTCCGTGCAAGTTGCATCTGCCGCGGGAAGTATCTGCTCGGTATGACCGAGCGCTGGAGTTTGAATCTGAGCCTTAGTTATCTCATTACATACGGAGCAACGCTTACCCTCGGTAAGTCCGTTGTCAGTACAAGTTGCATCTGTTGCGGGAATTGTCTGTTCGGTATGTCCGAGCGCAGGAATTTCTTCCTGCTCCAAAATAAGTTCTCCGCACTCTTCGCACAAAATTCCATCTGTAAGACCGGTCTCCGTGCATGTAGGTTCTATTCCGGGAAGTATTATTTCCATGTGGTCTGCCGCCTCACCTTCCGTCGCGCCGCAAACCGTACAGGTTTTTGCCTCGGTACAAGTGGCATCCTTCCAGCTGTGTCCGGCAGCTTCACCTTCCGTTGCGCCGCAGTCCGGACAAGTCTTGGGAGAAATACACGTTGCCTCTGTCCAATTATGGGTAGCGGCAACAGATCCTATTGAAAGTCCACATCTGCTACACATCTTAGGCGCGGAACAGGTAGCATCTACCCAATCGTGTCCGAGAGAAGGCAAAGATTCCTGCGCTTGTACAATTTCTCCGCAGATCCGACAAGTTATCTCATCACTAAGTCCCTTTGCCGAACAAGTGGGTGCGACACCCGCCTTGGTTACCTGGGTGTCTCCATGAGTACAGTTCTCTATTACGTATCCGCACACCGTACACGTACCGTTTGAATATTCATGCGCCTCCGTTTCGGATATCTCTCCGCAATCGTTGCAGGTATTCCAGTGGCCTGCCTCGTTCTTTTCGTATTCCGATACGTTCGTATGAGCACATTCTTCCATCACGTATCCGCACACCGTACATGTATTGTTTTCAAATGTATGTGCAACTTGCTCGGTCGCTTCACCGCAATCATAACACGTTTGCCAGTGAACGCTGTCGTTGCTGCTGTATGACGACGAAAAATCGTGCCCGTTGGCATATTCAGCTATAAGTCCGCACCTGGTACACGTCCAGTCCTCCGTACACGTCTTCTCCGGCCAACTGTGTCCGAGCGCCGCCTGATATACCTTTCCGCACGTGGGACAAGACTGAGGCGTCGTACATGTTGCAGCGGGTCCCACAGTGCATTCGTGAACGGGAACAGCTACGTTATTAGCCTGAAGCAGAGTCAATATCTTTCCGCTTGTGGTGGAGACGGCAAAATAAACCGTCGGTATAGTCTGCCCCGCCCAAGGTGACAGATCTGCTGCTATATTTTTAAACTTCGAGTTCGCCTCACAATTATCCGTAGATGTAAGCTCGGCAAGTATTGTTGCCGTTTCGAGAATAGTCGCGTAGTTTGACATATCTACGGTTTGACTTGCGCTACATTCAAACCAGTTGTAATTATCAACCGACCAGTAATATCCGCCCTGTCCCCCGTTTACAATCGCCCAACCGGTAATACTCAATTTATTATTGCCCGTAGCGGATATTCCGCTGATCTGTGGTATGTACGGTGTCTTATACGTAGAATTATTTCTGTACGCGGACAATCCCTGATATGACGACGCACTGCCGTCAGGGCCCGTGCCATTTATAAAGTCTATGTTTCCTGCGTATCTGTACGCTGTTGATGGACTTGCGGTTATATCCGGAGTTTCCGTAACCACCTCGTTGGGAGTATCTGTGGGAGCCTCCGAGGGTTGATCCGTAGGTGTTTCTGTAGTATCATCTACGTTTGAGTTTGTAGATGACGTATTATTGTTCTTTACTCCGTCAATAAACTTAATTCCGGACGAACGAGTATATGACGCATTTACGTATGCTCCGTCGTAAACTATCGCCAAGCTGTTTCCAACAACTCTGGGCTGACCGTCGGAGCATCCGTTTCTTCGAACGTATACGTTGTCTTCCAGAGTTACGCACGTAGCAGATCCGCCGCCGTCAAACATGAACGCATTGACACATCCAAGCTCAACGCAAAGGTCGGGAAGATTTTTGCCGCGAGCTCCCTGATATGCGCTGTCGCTCTGCGTAGTTACGTTTATGAGCATAGCGGTTCCGTCGGCTTTGATTCCTACGATAGAGGTAGGATACTGATTGTTGTTATTCGGCTCACCCGTCTTTACTCCGTTTTCAACAAGCGTAAAGAATCCGCCAATGATCTGTGTTGCGTTTCTCGCCGTGCTGGCTCTTGCCGAGCAGCTGACAGTGACAGTGTCTCCAACGCTTGCCGCGAGATTTTCAAGCTCAACGATAGACGAGCCTCTTGCCGAGAGAACTACTGTGTTTTCACCTATAGCGGGACGCGTTTCCTTCCAGTCATTATTTGTGTATGTAACATTCTTGTTCTCGTAAACCGCCGTTACTCGACCTGTAATAGTCTGACCGACTCTGAATTCAGACGTGTCACATTCAAGATATATCTCGTACGCATCGGCGAACGCAAGCGATTCGTCGTACACACGTTTATTGTAGATCAGCAAGGAATCGGGTGCCGGGGTTCGATTGATAGCATCCGCATTTGCTGTTTTCGTTGTATTCGTATCAGTTATTTTAAGAACTATGGAAGGCACGTTCGTTATAGCGTAAGTGCCATCCTTCAGAACGTAAAATGCCTTCTGTCCCGATACTTCCCAGTCCGTGTAGTTTGTGTTATCCATCTGGTTTTCGTCGCTGAACCAACCGGTGTTCCAAATTTCACCGTCTATCATAACGAAGCCCATGGGGATACCCCTACCGCCTATCTTTACCGCAGGGCCCGTTGACGAAACGTGGTCCCCGTCATAGTCGGACGTTGTCATAAGCCAAGGCGCTGCGTTTGTTGCCGCAATAACCGTGGAGGATGAGTGGGAATTATTGTACGCAATGGCAGCAGCGCCAACGGTTGACGAGCTCCAGTTATACGTACCGTTATTGATTACCTGAAATCTTGCGTTAGTGGGATCGGCGATCTCTATAACGTTAACCACTCCCGCAGACGAGGGAGCATATAAGCTTCCCTTTGTAAGCTTCATCTGCGTATAGCGAACACCCGTATCCCTGCCGTCAACGTAGACGGTCTCCGTAACAACGGAGGATGCTCCCGTTACCGCTGCAGGCGCAGTGTAAGCGGCAGATGTCTGCACCGATGCAACTGCCACAAAAAGAGCCAGCAGCATAGACGCGCAAATTATAAATGAGACTATCTTCAAATATTTTTTCATAACAACCTTCCTTTCTGATATTCGTTGGCTGTACCGCACTATTGGCGACAGAAACTCATTTTATTCTAGTTTCATTTTACCACATTTCGTTTCATTTGTAAACACTTTTTACGCAAAATACACAAATATTATTATAATTGTTAACATAAAGTGTTATTTGAGAGATGTTATTGACTTTCGATTACAAACGTGATATAATGAAACTGCAAATAACCCACTGACAGGAGGATATATTATGTACTGTCCAAGATGCCGAGCTGAGATTTCAGATAGTGCTATTGTCTGTCCAAATTGCGGAGAACATTTCGCGGTTGAGCTTCAAATGATCAAGTGCAGACAGGCAAGAAACAGATCTATGCAAATTATATTCGAGATCTTTCACTCCAAACTTTTTCTTGTTTTTTCAATATTTTTAAGTATTCTTTGCGGATCATCCATCATATCCGCCATATCACTTTCCATTCCCTTCGATACCGCCGATTACGGAATGAATTTTGATGTTGTCAAGATACTTGTGTTCGTATTCTCTCTTATCGGAATGATTGCCGCGTGGAAGATATATTCATCAAATCAGCTTCCTCCTCAGGATCAGCTGAAAAAGCTCAGATTTCTTCCCAAAACACTTAAAATTCTTCAGACGATCTCTTACATAGCGCTAATTGTGCTTCTTGCTTTCGGACTGATTTTTCTGATCAGCTCTTCGGTTGTGATTGAATATATGGAATCTCAGGATTTAGATATAATGCAAGAGGTGTCCGATGTTCTTCTTAGGGAAGGAGTTATAACATCCGAACAGCTTGCAGAGCTTGCAGACGTTGATATTTATTCATACATCGTACCGATCATGATAGTTTTTTGCATCATAATGGCATTGGGTGTCGCCGTAAACATAATTTTTGCGATAGCATATAAGAAAACGGCCAAATATCTCCAAGAGCTTGAAAACACACTTCAAACAGGAAAATACGAGATATCTTCCGCGCCGTCTAAAATCATGTTCGTTATGGGCATAATATGCGCGGCAGGCGGCATCTCGGTTATAGTGGCGCCCATCGATGCTCTGTACAGCTTATCTCTTGGCGGTTATATGATAACGTTAAGTTTGATAATGAAAAACTTGCATGTGGCTCAGATAAAAAACAATCAGGAAATTCTCCGTGAAGAAGAAAAGCTTGCGTACCTCGCTCGCTGCACCAACGAATATTTTGCAAATTTGAACCGACAGACTCAAAGTCAACAGTATTGTGACACAACAAATCAAAATACTGATATAACAAATCAAGATCCCGACATAACAACATAATAAAAAAAGCTTGCAGGTCAACATCTCTGTGTCTGAGATGATAGGTCTGCAAGCTTTTATTTTTGATTTTGTCTTGTTTTTTCTGAGTTATGCTTTTACGATACCTGTCTGGTAGGCATGAAGCAACCCCTTGAGATCGTCCATGCGTTCAAGAAGCTCCTTGCCTTCATCGGTATCGGATACCATCATTCTTCTGTTCATCATTTCAAATACCACATCGGTGGTGGCAAGTATATCCTTGTTTTCCTTGATAGCCGCCGCCTTGCCCTCAAACGCGCCGTGTGACACAAGTCTGAGTCCTCGCGAGGAATAAATGAGCGTGTAGCCCGCTATTCCCGTAGTGGTGTGATACGCTTTACAGAATCCGCCGTCAATAAGAATATATCTTCCGTTTGCCTTAACGGGATTTTCTCCCGCGCCCGCCTTGACGGGAACGTGACCGTTTATAACGTGAGAGTATGCCTCATCAAGTCCGAATTCGTGTAAAATACGGCATATAGCTGCGTAATTGTCAATGAATGAATAATAAGGATTCTTCTGTTCCTTCCACGCTTCCCTGTCGGTAATAAAGCATCTCTCGAACGTAGTCATTTTTGCGCGTCCGAAAAGCGGGCTTTGGTTTCCGCACCACAGGTAGTACATGAAATCAAGAGCATTTCTGTCCCCATCATAATATGCACTGCGGGCTATTCTGTCACAGCTGTCCATATATGCTTTGCCGGACACCGTGCGCCCGTCGTGAAGCGTTACCGCCTGGAAGCCCCCGTCAGACGTCATGGGAATACAACCATGGAACAGGAGGTTCTGATTATATACCTTGTAAAGGCTTCCTCTTTCGTAAAGGAATCTGACATGAGACTGCAAAAGAGCGCTATGCTTGAATGCCCTTGTCAAAGATGCCATAAGGCCCTCTTCCTCGGCTGTAAGCTCATATGGATTTTCGGGATCCAATGTGGGGAAGTCACAGTCGTTGAGAGGATATTCTACCCCATCTATGAGAACTGTTTTGTTCTCGAAATTGATCTTATCCAGAAGCAATCTGTTTTCCATGTGATACTCCGGATGCCTCATGATAAGCTGACCTTCAAGCTTGAACTGTATTATGGCAATGGCCTTGTGCGCCTTGGACAAACTGCTCATGTTATTCTTTATGTAGTCCTTGTCCTCTGCAGAACGAGGCATAAAGCCCGAACAGTCTCCGTAGGTTTCCTGAGCAAAGCCGATAAGGTCGCGAAGGCTTATTCCGTAAGAGTTTTCAACTATTGAAAGCGTGTTGTACTGAACCGCGCAGTTAAGCACTGACGCAATACACGCGCGGCTGCCTGCCGCGGCGCCCATCCAAACGATATCGTGGTTGCCCCACTGAACGTCTACGTTGTGGTGCGTCATAAGCATATCAAGTATCTTGTCTGCTCTCTGACCTCTGTCATATATGTCGCCCACCACGTGCAGACAGTCAACCGCCATGCG
>SVTX01000061.1 GCA_015063545.1 Oscillospiraceae bacterium
TTGCATAATGTTCCGATTATTCTCTCAGAAAGCCCAAGAAACTGTTTAAAACGAATAAAGATAGAAATATCTACTTATCGAAAGGAATGGAACAATTCATTCTTAAAAGATATCATAAGGTAACGGATACCTTTTGTTCGTTTTTCCCTCGTTTAGACACCTTTTATCACGTTTAAGGCATATGAAAAAAATCCGAACATTCTCCTCTTTGGAGAGTCGTTCGGATTATTTGTTTTATTTGAGTATCCAAATTTCAATAGCAAGAAATGAAAATAGCCGATACCATGGTCATTTGTCTATGGTATCGGCATTTGTAGTACGCTCGGCATGCGTTATTACTTGGTGGTGAAAGTCCACTACAGACTTGGCAGTAGGAACTGTTAGCTAAGGGTAAGGGCGTCCGTTGTGAGGCGGAGTCTGAAGGAAGCCTAAAGCAAAACCTCGGTCTGACGAACAGAAACTGCGAACGGTACGCACGGTGGTGTGAGAGGACGGCTAATCAAGTAATGGTTAGCTTCCTACTCGATTCATCATCCCGACAAATTGGAATTTAGAATACTCCCTTATTGTACTTTTTTTGTACTGCAACAATGCAACCTATGCCAACCACCAAACCTATGATAAGTATGGCAACAGCAAGCATAAGCAAATTTTCAAACAGTCCTATAATGCCGCTAAGCAGCATTACAGCGGCAATAACAAGCATTACTTTTCCAAAGGCTTTTCCGTAGGCTGATTTATCTGTGACTTTTGTTTGGTGGTAATCGTGAATCAAATCCGTTTTACCCTTGTAAATTGCAATCCCCAATACCGTAAACAGAGCTGAAACCAGAAACATAATAATGGAATACACTAACATATTGATACCTCTACAAATTCTTATTTATCGATGAGTTTATTATATCATATTTCTATGAATATTTCAATCGTTTACTTGACACATATCTATATTTATGGTATAATAACTGCGTTGAATATTTGTCACCGGAGGCTGTGTACCGTAGTACCGTAATGCCGGATTAGGTGTCCAAGTGAGCTTGGGTTATTGCATTCGCAAAGCCTGAGCTCTATTTTTATTTTCGGAGGTAATTATGAAAAACACGAAGGTTACTCTTGTGCCGCTTACGGCAGATGACCGTGAGCAATTTATCCTTGACAATCAGTGGGCGTTCAAGTACGGCGCGATGATGGAGTTCGGTGAGCGTGACGACCATATTGACGATGATGGCGAAATTATCTCACGTAAAACCATTGAGAGATCTATCGACAATCCCACAAGTGAAACCTACCGTATTATGCTTGACGGTGAGAAGGTTGGTGGCTTGATCCTCACGATTGACAAGGAAACGCATCATAATCACTTGGATATTCTCTTTGTCCTTCCCGAAGCGCACAGCAAAGGTATCGGCTACGGCGCATGGCTTGCTGTTGAGGCTCTGCACCCCGAAACGAAAGTTTGGGAGACCTGCACACCCTATTTTGAAAAGCGCAATATCCATTTCTATGTAAACAAGTGCGGTTTTCAGATCGACCAATTTTGGTGTGAATATTTTCATCCCGAACACGATATGTTTGAGGATGAGAAGCACGATCCCGACGAAGGGCCTGATGAAATGTTCCGTTTTATCAAGGTAATGAAGCCGTAATCGCTTTTGCTTACTGTCACTCATTGATCTGATATGTAAAAATCACCGCCAAATTGTTGACGGTGATTTTTCGAATATTTACTTGAAAGAAGGATATATTGACGAATGCAAAAAATTATGGTATAACAATTTTTGTTAATAAGAATTTTCACAGGAGTAACCGCGTATATATTTCTTTGGTTTCTGCGACGCAAATTTTGAGGGCTGACAGATCGTTTTCTGCCAGCCCTCAACGATTATTTGAGTTTCCCCAATTTTGCCGTGTTTGCAATAACGATCAACGAGCTCTCCGCATCAAGCTCCTGCGCGGGATTTATATTAACGTTAACCTTATCGCCTTTCTTGATGGCAACGATATTGAAGCCGTATTTTTTACGGAGATTCAATTCGATCAAGTTCTTACCGCACCATTCGTCCTTCACGTCGATCTCAACCATTGATACGTCCTTAGACAGAGAGATCATATCGATAAAGCCGGAGCTGAGCAGATTCTTGGCAAGGCGAATTCCGGACTCATTCTCGGGAAAGACCACCTGATCCGAGCCCACACGAAGCAATATCTTTTGTTGCATCTCGTTGGCACATTTTGCAATAACGGTTTTCACGCCTGCCTCCTTGCAAAGCGTAACCGCCATCACGCTCGCTTCAAGATTGCTCGCCATGCAAACGATCACAGTATCGATATTACCGATTCCAAGACGCGAAATAACCTCCGCATCGGTCACATCGGCACATTTGCACACGGGCAGATATGCCGATGCGTCGTTGACGATTCTTTCCTCGGCATCTACGGCGATAACCTCCATACCGTTCTCTACAAGCTCTCTTGCCACAGCTGTGCCGTATCTTCCAAGTCCGAAGACTGCGTATGTTTTCTTTTTTTTCATTCTTCTTCTCCTTCATCCTATACTGATATCTTCCGACGGCTCGGAAATCACGTTCTGACTTTCGTTTTTTCTGCCAAGCGCCACCGCAAGCGAGATGGGCCCGACTCTGCCGAAATACATCGTTACTATGATAATCAGTTTTCCAAACGTATTAAGCGTTGCCGTCAGATTTCTTGAAAGTCCGACGGTTGCCGTTGCACTGACCGTTTCATAGATCGCATCAATGGCCGATGCGTTGCTCGTTGCCATCAATAGTATCGTTGACGCGGAGCATATTGTAAGGAACGTCACCGCTACTGCAACGGCCTTTTTCACCGATTCCTCGGAAATACGGCGCCCGAACAAGGTTGCGCTGTTCTTGTTTCTGATAGTGGCAAACGCCGAGCAAACAAGAACAGCAATGGTTACAGTTTTCATGCCACCTGCCGTTCCAACGGGTGAACCGCCGATCAGCATCAAGATGATCGATACGGCGACAGTGGCATTCGTCAGATTCTCTTGGGGAACAGAGGCAAAGCCTGCGGTTCTCGCAGTAACCGATTGGAAAAAGGATACTTGAATTTTATCAAATAGGGACAGCTCTCCGATGGTCAACCGGTTTTCGTATTCAAAAACAAATACGAGAATCGCACCGACGAGAATAAGTCCTGCGGTAACGGTAATAGCAATCTTTGAATGCAAGGTCAGATGTCTGAATATCCTGCGGTTCTTTTGCGAACAGCTCTTGATCACACGAAGCACGTCCCACCAAACGATATAACCGAGCCCGCCGAGAATGATGAGCGCGGAAGTAACGATCATGATCAAGGGATTTGTAGCGTAATTGCAAAGGCTGTTTTCAGCGATGATATCAATGCCGGCATTGCAAAAGGCTGAAACCGAATTGAACACTGATATCCAGATGCCCACGGCTCCAAACTCGGGTACGAACACGAGCATATACAGAACAGCACCGATTCCTTCGATCATCAGCGTGCCGAGCAGTACGTTCTTAACGAATTTCACAAGTCCTGACATAGTGTTGAGATTGAAGGCGTCCTGAATGAGCAATCGGTCGCTGATGCCCATTTCTCTGTTCAGAAGAAGCATCAGCCCGGACATAATCGTAATGATACCAAGACCGCCGATCTGTATCAAAAGCAATATAACGATCTGCCCGAACACGCTCCACGTTGACACCGTGGGAAGCGTAACAAGTCCTGTCACGCAGGTGGAGGTTGTTGCCATAAAGAGCGCATCAAGATATGGAACGGCTTCATCGCTTGCAGAACTAATCGGCAACGCCAAAAGTCCGCTTCCTATGAGAATGGTCACAAGAAAGCCAAGCAATATGATCTGCGTAGTTGAAAGCGTGAATTTCTTTTTCCTAACCATAAAATATTCCTTTAAAAAGCATAAAGGAACCAACGTCCTCTGCCGTCAGCCGGTTCCCTTTTTAATGATTCATTTTCGTAATTATAACACATTTTGTCGTTCGTGTCAACTCTTATTTTATACTATCCCGTTGCCTTTGTCATCTAATCAACGAATTGAAATTTATCGCAAATATGATTTATCATATTTACGTGAACCTTTCAATCGCTACAGCTTTTCTTTGCTTCCTCCGATTCAAAATTAAGGGGCAACCGTTCCTTTGGTTGCCCCTCTATCGTTTATTCAAATTCTATCGTACCGATCGGTTTCGGTGTAATATCCCTAAATACTCTGTTGATTCCCTCGACCTCGTGTGCGATGCGGTCGCAGATCGCATGGAGCAAGGAATATGGAGTAAGCTGTTTGCCGATTGCCTTGATAAGAAGTGTGGCAACGACGGACGAATCAACACCGCCGGAAAGTGCAAGCAGCACCTTCTTGTCACCGACCTGCGTGCGGATTTCCTTGATCGGTTCCTCTATAAACGCATCCGCAAGCGCCTTGGTTGTAATACGCTCCATATGTTCGGGGCAAACGTATCCTGATATATCGTTTTTTCCGCATTATTCCTTACCTGTCCAGCAATAGGTGCAGATCTTGTCTTTATCAATACCTATGGATTCAAGCAGTCCGTCAAGGGACTGATATCCCAAGGAGTCAAAGCCGAATTCCTCACAGATACGCTTAAGGAGACATTTTCCTCTCTCGCTGCTTGGATCTGCGTATTCCTCAATATGCTTATCCCCCTCGTCACCTTCAAGCTCGTCGATCACTCTACGGGCGAGAAGCTCCTTATCGGAGTTGCTGCGAGAGAAGCTGAGGTATTTACAGCCGTACATAATGGGAGGACAAGCCGAGCGCATATGTACCTCCTTGGCACCTGCGCTGTAAAGGAAATCCACAGTTTCGTG
>SVTX01000018.1 GCA_015063545.1 Oscillospiraceae bacterium
ACTCGTATAATCAAAGTGGCGCATCTCGTCACCTCCAATAGTATTCTCATCAATTATACCACGTTTGACGAGAAATATCAAGTGCTGACGGGAAACTTGTTGGCGATTTTTGTAAACTTTTTTCGCCTGTTCTTCTTATTTGTATAAAAAGTTCCCGACGCGCGGGCGCCGAGAACTTCCTTTGGTGTGCTTATTCAGTTGTTGGTCTTTGCTGTCGGTGACTGCTGCTCCTCATCGAATCCGATGACGCGAAGGAAATCGTCCAGACTTACCAGCGTTTTGTTTCCGGTTCGAACACTGCGCACGGTGCCGTTCTTGCAAAGTGATCTGATGCAATTTGCTGTGATCGCTGATTCCGGATCGGCCTCTTGGATAATTCGCAGCACCTCGTTGATGGTTCTCATTCTGTGTAATGCCATAATCTTACCCTCCTTTCAGGGAAGGCAATTATCGCACACAAAACCGCAAAAGTCCAGACGAAATTCACATTGTTTGCAAAGAGTTAGCAAACGCGATTTTACGCACCGATACCAAGCCCTCTCAAAATGGCTGCAAAATTTGGCACCATTTTGGGCACCCTGTTTGGCACCACGCCGTTTTTTTACGAGAAAAAAGCTAAAAATTTTAGAAAAGATAGTGAATTTCCTGCATTTTATGGTATAATTATAGCGAAGATACGCAAGACATGTATTTTAAGCATGTCCTGCACGAAAGGCAGGAATCCCGACTGTGCCTCCTAAGGGTTAGTTATGGGTTCGATTCCCGTTGGGGGTGCCAAAAGGGTGCATACACCATGCGTGTATGCACCCTTTTGGCATCCCCAACGTCAGAATCGAACTCATTGCATCGCTTGTCGATGCGAAAGTTCGATTCCTGTTAAATAATGTGTATTGACAAAACAGATAAAAAGTGGTATAATGTACGTGCTACACAAACTGCATATTTTTCTCTCAGTAATGGGAAAATACTTTGGTAAAAAGTGTTTTCTCTCTTTTCTCATACCATTACTGAGAGTTTGTGTAGCAACATTCGAGGGGAACATTTTTTCGGTGCATTCCTTCGGGAGTGCACTTTTTTATTTTGAATTTTGGAGTGTTATTTATGATTATTACATTTTGTGGGCACTCACAATATACAGAAACGATAGAAGACGAGCAAAAAATTATATCCTTTTTAAAGGAGTTAGTAGGAGACCAACATGCTGAGCTCTATTTAGGCGGTTATGGTTCTTTTGATGCCTTTGCCCGAAAATGTGGGAGAAAATATCAAGAGACTCACCCAAACACCAAATTAATTTTCATTACTCCGTATATCACCGTAGAGTATCAAAAAAATTATTTGGATTACAACAAGGATTTGTATGATGAAATTCTTTACCCTAACTTGGAAGATAAACCCCTGAAATTTGCAATTTCATACAGAAACAAGTGGATGGTTGAACAAGCTGATTATGTAATCGCATATATAACTCGCGATTATGGAGGGGCTTATCAAACATATAAATATGCAAAGAAAAAGAAAAAATATATATTAAATCTTACAGGCAAGCAACTTTAAGCAACTCCCAAATATTTAAGTGTGTGTGTCTTTTTACACTTTTTTATATTCCCTCTCCGCATACATCGCAAATTTCTTGTCCATACTTCCCTATATAAAACTTGGAGGTGTGCATGGCAAGGATACTTATAATCGGCGGCGGAGTTTCGGGCTTGTCGGCGGGGATATATGGGCAGATAAGCGGTCATGAAACGGTGATTTTTGAGCAGAACCATATTGCGGGCGGCAATCTTACAGGTTGGAGCCGCGGCGGTTATCATATTGACAACTGTATTCATTGGCTTACGGGCACAAATCCCAATACCGATACCTACAAAATGTGGGAGACGCTTGGGGCGCTCGGTGGCGTGGAGATAGTACAGGCACAGTCGCTTTTTACCTATGACAGAGACGGCCGAAGGCTGTCCTTGTGGCGGGATCTTGATAGGTGCGAGCGCGAGATGCTGGAGTTGTCTGAACGCGACGGAAAAGAGATAAAAAGCTTTTTCTCAGCTGTCAGAATACTGCAAGGCATGTCGGGCATCGCGCTTGATACTCATGAAGGCAAAAATACAGCGGCACAAAAAATCAAGTCACTTCCCCTGCTATATAAATACTACAGTCTGAGTACAGGTGAGCTCGCTCGCAGATTCTATCATCCATTGATACGTGAATTTATAACTTCGTTTTTGGGTGATGATTTCGGAGCGCTGGCGCTACTCTTTATTTATGCACATTTTTGCGGAGAAAATGGTGGAATACCTCGCGGCGGCTCTTTGGGCATGGCTACGCGCATGAGCGAAAGACACAAGCAGCTTGGCGGAAACTTGCTTACGGGGAAAAAAGTAAAAAAGATATGTACAGACGGAAAAAGAGCAAGCTCGGTTATTTTGTCCGACGGTAGCGAATATGCTGCGGATTACGTAATAGTCACTACTGATCCAGCGGTGGTGTTCAAAGAGCTTTTGGATATACCTATGCCGCGCAAGTTTGCAAGGCTTTACAGTGATGACAGTCTTATGCGATTTTCGGCGTTTCATTGCGCATTTTCTTGTGATATGCCGACAGTTCCATTTAAGAGTGATATTATTTTCGAGATACCCTGCAAATTTCAGATGCGGCTTGGCGCAAAAAATCTCGTTGTGCGTGAATTTTCCCATGAGCCGTCTTTCTCACCCGAGGGTAAGAATATTTTGCAGAGCGTGATATTTTGCAACGAAATAAATTCTTTGGAGTTTATTGAGTTAAAAAAGAATAAGGCTGAATATGAAAATGTTAAATTGGAAATTGCTGATATCATAGAAAAAATAATAGTTGGCAAATTTCCTCAAATGCAAGGTAAGCTTGAGTGTATTGACGTATGGACCCCCGCGACATATAAGCGTTATATTGATTCGGAGATCGGATCGTTTATGAGCTTTGCTCTGCCGAAAAAACGTCTCCCGTTACGGCTAAACAACAGAATAGACGGAGTGGAAAATGTTATCCTGGCAACCCAGTGGCAGCAGATTCCCGGAGGATTACCTATTGCGGCGGGCGGCGGCAGAATAGCCATTGAGACTGTAAATGCCATGGAACGCAAGCACGCGCGCCATCAACCGCAAACTTATAAAAAAATATTCTCGGAAGCATAAAAACTCCGCTGTGACGTTATCACAGCGGAGTTTTTTATTATTTTCCGTAGATTGTTGCTGCGGTAAGAGTATTCTGCATAAGCATTGTGATGGTCATAGGACCAACACCGCCGGGCACGGGTGTGATGTAGGATGCTTTGGGCTCGACCTCGGAGAAGTTTACGTCTCCGCAAAGCTTGCCGTCTGGAAGACGGTTTATTCCAACGTCTATAACGACAGCGCCTTCTTTAACCATGTCTGCGCCAACAAAATTTGCACGTCCGACACCTGCAACCAAAATATCTGCTTTAGCACATATTTCTTTGAGGTTTTTCGTTCTGCTGTGGCAAATAGTTACTGTGCCGTTGGCGTGCAATAAAAGCATAGCCATGGGCTTTCCTACGATATTGGAACGTCCGATAACAACACAATCCTTCCCTGCGACTTCAATTCCACTACGCTTTATAAGCGCCATAACACCTGCGGGTGTGCAGGGCAGAAAATTGTAGTCTCCTATCATTATTTTACCTACATTGTAAGGGTGGAACGCGTCTACGTCCTTTTCGGGCTTGATGCGCAACAAAACAGAGGTTTCGTCAAGATGCTTTGGAAGCGGGAGCTGTACGAGTATACCGTGTATGTTTTCATCGGCATTCAGTCTGTCGATAAGCGCGAGAAGCTCGTTTTGTGTTGTGGCCTCGTCAAGCTCGTAGGATTCGGAATAAAAGCCTACCTCCTCGCATGCTCTCTTTTTATTTCTGACATATACCTGTGATGCAGGATCCTGTCCTACGATTATTACTGCCAGACCGGGTGCGTAGCCACGCTTGGATTTGAATTTTGCCGTTTCTTCTGATATCTCTGCTCTTATCTGCGCGGAGATTGCTTTGCCGTCAATTATTTTTGCCATTTTTGATCGCTTCCTTTGCGGGTTTATTGTTTTTCTTGAACCATTTGCTGTAAAATCTGTCGGGATCCTGTACTACTTCGGGCTTGAGCAGCTTGTCAAATTTATTCAGCTCTGCATCGGGATTGTTGAATTTTTTGGAGTAGATAAGTCCCCAAACAAGCAAGCTGCCGAATATGATAAAGCAAGCCGCGCCAACCACCTGGGATATTCTGAACGGACCGACATACAGACTGTCGGTGCGAAGACCTTCGATAAAGAATCTTCCAAAGCCGTACCATGCAAGATACATGCATGCTATTTGTCCGTTGAATTTCTTTTTCTTGTAGAGAATGTTTATAAGAATAAATCCGCAAATGTTCCAAAGTGATTCATAGAGGAATGTAGGGTGGTAATATACCATGGAAAAAATGCTGTCCTCATTGGGATAAAGTCCCATGCGGAGGAAATGCAGAGGATGACCTTCAGACACTATGCCGCCGTGAGCCTCTCCGTTTACAAAGTTTCCCCATCTGCCTATTGCCTGTGCGATCATAACACCGGGAGCAACCGAGTCCACAAGTTTCAAAGTGTTTATCTTTTTGATAAACGATGCTATAATAACACCTGCCGCGCCGCAAATTATTCCGCCGTATATGGCAAGGCCGCCGCCGCGGATATTGAATACGTTTTTCATGAATTCGCCAAAGCTGAAGGGCTCCGGAATAAAGTCTTCAAGTGAGGTGAGGACGTAATACAAGCGCGCACCTATAACACCGAGGATGACTGTCCACAGACCTACGTCAATAAGGTGGTCTTGATTTATCATTTCATTCTTGGCTCTGTAGAATGTGTATATGAATGCCGAGATTATTCCCAACGTGATGATTATACCGTACCAATACACAGCGAATCCATCGCCTATGGTAAATGCCACGTTATCTACTTCAAAAGTATCTATCCCAATACCGGGAAATGAGATTTGTGTCATATATGTTCTCCTTTTTTTAAGTTGGATAAATTACGGAAAGAGACATGTTTTCTTCATTGAGCACTCGCTTTATGAGTTGTTCAATATATTCAATGTCTATGCTGTTCAGAATATCAAGATATTCAAAAATATTCATTTCATCCTTGCCGGATGCGTAAGACATAAGCATGAAGGATATGTCCTCGGTGGAGTCAAAATCAGAGACGAAGCTTGCGTAATCACAGCGCAGCTCTCGCTCAAAGGCGACTGCGTCCAGGGGCTTTTGTTTGACTTCGCGAATTTTTTGGCGAATATAGCGCGCAAGCTTTTTGGGGTCATCGCTCTCACCGGAAAATGATACATACGAGAACGTCTTTGTTGTGGACGCTCCTGCGTCAAAATTGTGCGATATGAGCTTTTTATCAAGCATATCGAGATAAAAATTCTCAGATTGTGAGAATATCATTCGGCAGAAAATATCCAGCGCCGCGCTTTGCTTGAGCCTCTCCCTTTTATCTGTCGGAATATCGTTTATCTTTATTCCAATACAGAAAATAGGCTTGCCAAGGGGCATTTGAGCCGAAACGAATTTTGATGCTACGCTTTGAGGTTCGGTTTCGTTGATCTCACGTGCGTCGAATTTTGAAAAATTAGGTAGCACAGCATCAACCGTTTCAACTATTTTATCTACGTCAAGATCGCCCGAAATGCAAAGAGACATGTTTTCAGGGGTGTAAAAATGTTCACAGCATTTGTACAGTATCTCAGGAGTTATGCGGGATATTGATTCTTCTGTGCCGCATATTTCATTTTTTGCCGTGTTTTTGTGATACATTGCGGACAAAAGATTAATGTGGCATCTATCGTACGGATCGTCAACACAACCGCGTATTTCTTCCGCTATAATTCCCACCTCCTTCTCTACAGATTGCTCTGTAAAGTACGGAGTTGTAACGAATTTTATAAGATGTGACAGACACTCGTAAAAGTTCTCGGTAGTGCTGAAGTAATATGCAGTTTTTGTGCTTGACGTAAAGGCATTGCAATACCCTCCAAGAGAAGTTATTATTGCGTCCGAGCTTTTGCCGTCGGGATTATCAAACATTTTATGCTCCAGAAAATGAGCGCATCCCATAGGAAGCGTGACGTCTTCTCCGTTTATGGAGTATCTTTCATGTCTGCCACCGAAATTAACGTAAAGAACAGCCTGAAACGCGGCTTTCTTTTTTGGCACGTAAGAGATGAACAATCCGCTTTTGTGATATATGTGATACGTTGTTTCCGAGAGTTGCTCCGATACGAATTTGATTATTTTATTCATCGTCAAAATCCTCCGTATCGTATTGAGTAGCGTCCTGCGTTTCCGACGAGGTCAAAAAGAACACAGAACAAAGGTTTACTTTTTCGGCAACCTCTGTAAGTTGTTTACGAGTTACTGCCAAAATGTCTTTTTTGCGTTGTTCTACGGATATTGGCTTGTCTGTCAGTATTCTGTATCTAAAGTCGGATAGAGAGAGCGCGGACACGGTATCGGTAACTTGATTAAGCCCGTTGACAATGCTCTTTTTGGCGCACTGTATCTCTTCGTCCGTAATATTGCCCCGTTTCATTTCTTCAATTTGTAGAAGGATGCTTTCCAAAGCGCGGTCTTTGTTTTCCGGCTTGATCCCGCAGGATATTATCAGCGCGCCGGTACACATATCTATTCTTGAATCACAGTAATAGCACAGGCTGTTTTCCTCGCGCACTTTTACAAAGAGTTTTGATGCGGCGCTGCCGCCGAGTATTTCGTTGTAAAGAAGTATGGCCGCGCTGTCACGGTCTCCGATAACCGTACCGCAGGTAAGTCCGAGCTTAAGGATTCCCTGAGAGAGATTAAATTCTTCTTGCTTTTGTGAGAGAGTAACAGGAGAAACAGGACGTTTTTGCGCGGGTAGTATAGGAGTTCTTTCTCCTATGTCTTCAAACAGAGGACGCACAATTTCAGCCACACGCTCGGAAGTATGAGTTCCGACGTAATAAACGTCTATTGCCGAGTTCTTTAAAAAATATTCTCTGGCTGCTGTTATTTCTTCTCGCGTATAGTTTCGCAAAAGCTCTTCAGTGCCCTCTATATTGGTGCCTTCGATCTGGTCTCCAAACAGCATTTCACTACATCTGATTGAAGAATACGCCTTGGGAGAATTCAGACGGGCGCGAATATTGTCGATTGTGAATTCCCTCTCGCTTTCAACGTATTTTTTAGTGAGCAAGCCTTGGCTATCCAGAAGAGGGCAAGTCAGAATATCACGGACTACCTTAAAGCTTTCTGCAATTAGGTCAAGATCCTTATGCTTTTGCGGAAGATATTTGTTGTCTATAGTATAGCATGACAGGCGAAAAACATGATTTGCTCCTATACGGTAATCCCGTGTGTAGAATGATGAATCGTAAAGATTATCCAAGTGTTTGCTGATGTGTGTGATGGTTGGGAAATTTTTACTTCCTCTGCATATTACGGCAAACATCAACCGAATAAGAGGCGAGTTATATTTATCCATTGGGAGGGTGAAGAAAATATCCAGCCCGGATCTTTTATATTGGTCGGTGTTACAGTAATACAGATAAGAGCCGTGTGAAAGCTCTGTTTTATGTTCGTCGCAAAAGAAAAGTCCGTCTTTCATAAATTTTTCTCCCTTCTTTGATAATCAAATTATATTATACACCACTTAGCCCGTTTTTTCAAGAGCTTTTTGCATCTTCTTTGATAAAAAGCCTTTTTGAGAATATTGAAATAAAGATATAAAAATAACTTGTAATAACTCACCGTTTATGATATAATTATAAAGTATATTTCTGTTTTTCGGAAAATATAAAAAATTTTTAAAAATCCTATTGACACAGTCAAATATTTGTAGTAAAATATGAGATATAACACTTTAGCGTGCTAAAACACTAAAGCGAACGGAGATAACACATGAAAAACGTAAAGAACATTCCCGCAGGATCACGAGATTTGATATACGAGGAAGCAATAGCTACAAGACAGATTGAAGATACTTTGCTTTCGCTTTTTTATAAGCTGGGTTACAAACCCGTGGCAACACCTGTGCTTGAGTATTATACCACTTTTAATCACGATAAAAACGACATAAAGGAAGAAAGCATATTCCGTTTTTCCGATATGGACGGTCGTACGCTTGTTTTGCGTCCTGACAACACCTCGCCTGTAGCGCGCGTAGCGTTGTCTAAGCTCAAGGACGAGGAGCTTCCGCTTCTTCTCTGTTATTCTCAGGATGTATTCAGAAATCGCACGGCATTTCATGCAAAGCGTTCTCAGATGCTTCAGGCAGGAGTTGAAATAATCGGTGGAGATTCCAAGGAAGAAGATCTTCGCTGTATCTTCACAGCACTTGAATCACTCAAGGCAAGCGGAAACGGTGCGAAGCTTGAGATAGGACACGCGCTCTTTTTTGAAACTCTTGCTCTTGAATGCGGACTTGACGGTGATGACGTTGAAAATCTTCGCACATATATAGCGGCAAAGAATTCGGGAGAGTATCCCTTCACTACCGCGCTGAAAAACCCCAAGGCGGTTGAGCTTGCAGGAAAGCTTCAGCGCCTTTACGGAAGTTCTGACGTTATCAGTGAGGCTCGCATTCTTGCCGAGGGCAATCGAGGCGCATGTAGGATACTTGATGAAATAGAGAGAATAATAAACATATTCACACAAGCGGGATATGGCGATATGCTTTTGGTGGATCTCGGAATCGTACAGAAGATAGAATATTATACCGGAATAGTTTTCCGTGGATATGTTGACGGAATCGGCGAGGCGGTGCTTTCGGGAGGAAGATACGATAGCTTGCTTGAGGCTTTTGGTTCAGATATGTCTGCATGTGGCTTTGGTCTTAATATATCCGCATTGGCTGAGCTTTCGAGTTATTCTCTGCCCGAGACGCAAAAGCTTTCTTTTGCAAACGGCGTAGCGGATATAGTTGCCGCAGCAGATTACCTCAAAGAAGAAATTTAAAGAAGGTGCTTTATGATAAAATTAGCTCTTACAAAAGGCAGAATTGAAAAGAAGGCCATTGAAATACTCCGCTGTTGCGGTTATGATATGAGTGACCTTGACGACAAAGGAAGAAAGCTTCTCTTTAACTGTCCGTCAAATAACGGAGACGATGACCTCCAGATAGTTCTTGCAAAGGCGGCAGACGTTATAACTTACGTTGAACATGGAACTTGTGACGTTGGATTTGTCGGCAGAGATACCATTATGGAAATGGGCGGAGATTTTTATGAGGTCATTGATCTCAACTTTGGTATTTGCAGGTTTGCTCTTGCAGGAATCAAGGACAAGGATTTTTACGCGGGATACGGACACAAAGTCATAGCTACAAAATATCCCAATGTAACGAAGAAATTTTTTGCGGCAAAGGATATTGACTGCGAGATCGTAAAGATAGAAGGATCTGTTGAGCTTGCTCCCATTCTCGGGCTTGCGGATGCTATCGTTGATATAGTCGAGACGGGCGCTACGCTCAAGGAAAACGGACTTGACGTTTATGAGGACGTGGCGTATATATCCGCAAGATGTATTGCGAACTCTGCGGCAATAAAACTTAAAAACTGTGAATTAAACAAATTCTTTAAAAAGATCGAGGCCGAGGTACAGGCTTCCAAGTAAGAAAAAGGACATAGAACCATGAAGATATACAGAACCGAACTTGGTGAGGAAAAACAACTTTTTGCGCTTCTTGATAAGCGCGCGGAATCTTCCTCTGCAGATATAACCGAAAAGGTACGCGATGTTATAAATAACGTAAGGATCGGCGGTGATGCCGCGCTTCTTGATTATTGTGAGAAGTTTGATAGATGTCGCCCCACTTCCCTTGTCGTATCCGATGAGGATATAAATGAAGCGGCTGCAAAGGCACCCGAAGAACTTTGGGAAATAATGCGAGAGGCTGCTGACAACATAAGAATTTATCACGAAAAGCAGCTTTCCGAGGGTTATGAATTTCACTCCAAGGGCAAAAAGCTTGGAAGAATCGTCCGTCCTCTTAAGAGGGTGGGCGTATATGTCCCCGGTGGCACTGCGGCATATCCTTCCACTGTGCTTATGAACTGTATTCCCGCAAGAGTTGCGGGTGTTGAGGAGATAATCCTTGTCACTCCCCCGAAGGCTGACGGACTTAATCCTGTTATAGCGGCTGCGGCAAAAATAGCGGGAGTGGATAAGGTAATTTCAATTGGCGGCGCGCAGGCGGTCGCGGCTTTGGCTTACGGAACCGAATCTGTTCCTAAGGTAGATAAGATAGTCGGACCCGGTAACATGTTCGTGGCGGAAGCAAAGCGACAGGTTTACGGAATAGTAAATATTGATATGATAGCAGGTCCTTCCGAGGTTTGTGTTGTGGCTGATGCTACTGCAAATGCCGATTACATAGCGGCTGACCTTCTCTCTCAGCTTGAGCACGACAGAGCCGCAAGCGCGGTGCTTGTAACTACTGACGAGGGGCTGGCAAATAAAGTTGACAAGGCTATATATGAACAGCTTGCAAAGCTCAACCGTTGCGAGATAGCCTCAGTATCTCTGGAAAATTGGTCAGCTTGCGTTATTGCAAAGGATATAGAGGATGCGTTCCGCGTTGCTAACGTTATTGCTCCCGAGCATCTTGAAATTGCTACGGAAAATGCCGAGGACAATCTTTCACTTGTAGAAAATGCGGGAAGCATTTTTATAGGAGAATATTCTCCCGAACCGATGGGCGACTACTTTGCGGGAACGAATCACGTGCTTCCCACGTCGGGTACGGCAAGATTTTCTTCTCCTCTTTCAGTTGATGATTTTATAAAGAAAATGAGCTATCTGTCATACTCAAAAGACGCATTCCTTCGCGATGCTGACTCCGTTATAAAGTTTGCAGAGGTAGAAGGACTTGACGCTCATGCAAATTCTGTAAGAATAAGAATTGAAAAAAAGTAAGGTTAGATAAACAATGAACTACGTTTCAAAAAAAATGATGGGCAAGGTTCCCTACGAGCCCATTCAGGGTGATTATAAAGTTCGCCTTGATGCAAATGAATCGCCATTTCCGGTCTCTAAGGAAATAATTGAAAAATTTACGGAATGGCTTTCGGATAATTCCCTTAACAGATACCCGGACCCTTGTTGTAAGGCGCTTCGCGCGGCATTTGCAAAAAGATACGGTGTGGATGTGAATTGTGTTGTGGCGGGTAACGGTTCGGATGAGCTTATAAGTGTTATAATGACATCGCTGTTTGACAGCGGAGATTCACTTATTGTCGCTACACCGGAATTTTCCATGTATGCGTTTTACGCGGGACTTTCGGAAAACACCGTGTACTATACACAAAAGGGTGAAAATTACAATCTCGATTCCCTTCTTGAATTTGTCAAGGAAAAAGGCGCGAGAGCCGTTGTGTTCTCAAATCCCTGTAATCCTACGGGACAGGGCTTTGACAGAGCGTCGGTTTTAAGCTTTGTGGAGAAATGCCCTGCTCTTTGTATTGTTGACGAGGCATATATGGATTTTTGGAATCAGTCTATACTTGATATGTGTGACAGATATGAAAATCTCTTGGTGCTCCGCACGCTTTCAAAGGCATTTGGCGCGGCGGGACTTCGTCTCGGATTCGCGGTAGGACATAGAAGTCTTATAAATGCGCTTGATGTAGCGCGCTCACCTTATAACGTAAATTCACTTTCTCAACAAATGGGTAAGCTAATTCTTGAAAGTGATATAAATAACGGAGCATTTCTTGCCGCGCAGGCTCAGAAGCTTTCTGAGAGATTAGCGGGACTTCTTCCCGAAGCGAAAATATATCCCACATGTGCAAATCTTGTATATCTTGAACACAAAAATTCAAAACAGATATACGAGGGGCTTTTGGAGCGAGGTGTTGCGGTGAGATTTTTCTCTCCTGACAGACTTCGGATTACGGCTTCTACCGATGATGAGCTTGACGTGCTGTATTCGGCTATCTCGGATATTATGAAAGGCTTGGAGTAAATTATGAGAACATCAAATATTGTAAGAAATACAACAGAAACACAGATTGACCTTACACTTGCAATACTTTCGCAGGACGATGCCGGCAGCTTTACCGGTACTACGAATATTGGATTTATGGATCACATGATGAATGCATTCTGTGTACACGGTCATTTCAGAATCGACCTTAAAATGACGGGAGATCTTGAGGTTGACGACCATCACTCTGTAGAAGATCTCGGTATAGTGCTCGGACAGGCATTTGCGCAGGCTGTAGGTTCAAAATCAAGTATAAACCGTTTCGGTTGCTCGTATGTTCCTATGGACGATTCCCTGTCAAGATGTGTTATTGATATATCGGGACGGCCTTATCTTGTTTACAGTGCTCTTTACGATTATCAGATGATCGGTGAGCTTGAGTCAGCTATCATTCGTGAATTTTTCTATGCGTTCGCTATGAATGCGGGAGTTACTCTCCACATAGAGAATTTTTACGGCGAGAATGACCACCACAAGGCGGAATCTATATTTAAAGCATTTGCAAGAGCGCTTTCCGATGCATCAACACTTCGAGAAGGTGATATTCTCTCCACTAAAGGAACTCTCGGATAATGATTACTGTAATTGACTACAAAATGGGAAATTTGCATTCTGTTATGAATGCATTAAGCTTTATCGGAGCCGATGCCATTGTATCTTCGGATATTTCTGATCTCAGGCGCGCGGATAAGCTTATTCTCCCCGGTGTGGGAGCATTTCCGGACGCCATGGCGGCTCTTGAAGCATCCGGACTCAAAAATGAAATAATATCGGAGTGCCGTGACGGTAAGCCGCTTCTCGGAATTTGTCTTGGCATGCAGTTGCTTTTTGAGGAAAGTCTTGAATTTGGAGTGACTAAAGGTCTCGGTCTTATTCCCGGCCGTGTTATTCCCATTGATGCAAAGGGACAGAAAATTCCTCATATGGGTTGGAACAGCCTTACGCATCACTGTGAGGATAAGCTGATAGACGGTGTTGAGAACGGTGAGTACGTATATTTTGTGCATTCATTCCGCGCAGACACTTCCGATGAATATATCGTTTCGTCATCTTTTTACGGTGAGAAGATTCCCGCCATCGTTAAAGCGGCGGATATGAACGTAAGAGGCGCACAATTTCATCCCGAAAAGAGCCATAATTCCGGGCTCACAATGTTTAAAAATTTTGCTGATATTAAGTAAATTCGGAGAAAAATCATGATTATTTTCCCTGCTATTGATATGCTTGACGGAAACTGTGTCCGTCTCTATAAAGGTGAATATTCAAGCGCCGGCAAGGTCGCAGAAGATCCTATACTTACGGCGCAGAGATTTTGCGATGCGGGCGCGGAATATATACATATGGTCGATCTTGACGGAGCGAAAAACGGAGAGGGCGCTATGAAAAACAGACGCGCAGTTTACGCCATTACAGAAAAGTTCGGTATTCCCGTAGAGCTTGGCGGCGGTATACGCACCATGAAGGATATTGAAGAGGCAAACGCTTGCGGTGTCGCAAGAATGATACTCGGAAGCGCGGCGACAGATCTGTCTTTTCTCGCTAAGGCTGTTGATAAATACGGCGACAAGATAGCTGTTGGGATAGACGCAAAAAACGGCTACGTTGCGACTGCGGGTTGGATTGAGGCAACAGGTCTCTATTATACGGATTTCGCGCGTGACGTTGAAAAAATAGGCGTAAAGACTATAATATTTACCGACATTGGTCGTGACGGCACGCTTGAAGGGCCAAATCTTGATATGCTCAAAACTCTCTCTGACACCGTTTCATGTGACATTACGGCATCGGGCGGAATTAAGGATATTAATGATATACGCGCAATAAAGGACATGGGACTTTACGGAGCTATTTGCGGAAAGTCGATATATGCGGGAACGCTTGATCTCTCCGAAGCAATAAAACTTTCGAAAGAATAAAGGAAAAATATATGCTTGCAAAAAGAATAATCCCCTGCCTTGACGTCAAGGACGGACGTGTGGTCAAGGGTGTGAATTTTGTCGGTCTGCGTGATGCGGGCGACATAGTTGACAACGCAAAATATTATAACAGTTGCGGCGCCGATGAGGTATGCTTTCTTGATATTACGGCAACTCACGAAGGAAGAAAGACCTTTGCGCTTCAAGTAGAGCGCGCGGCTAAAGAGTTGTTTATTCCCCTTACCGTCGGTGGCGGTATTGGCTCGGTTGAGGACTTCCGCACAATGCTTTTAGCGGGCGCGGACAAGGTATCCGTAAATTCCGCGGCGGTCAAAAACCCGAAGCTCGTATCTGACGCGGCGGAAAAATTCGGATCGCAATGTGTTGTAGTCGCTATTGATGCAAAGAGAGTTGACACGGATTCGGACGGAAACGGAATATTCCACGTTTTTGTCCACGGAGGGCGGATAGATACCGGAATTGACGTCTTTTCATGGGCTCGCGAAGTAGCAGACAGAGGCGCAGGCGAGATATTGCTCACGTCAATGGATGCCGACGGCACTAAATGTGGATTTGACAATGAGCTTACAGGTAAGGTATCAAACATGCTTTCCATTCCCGTTATAGCGTCAGGTGGCGCGGGAGCTCCCTCTCACTTCCTTGATACGTTTAACGCGGGTGCGGATGCGGCGCTTGCCGCGACACTTTTCCATTTCAGACAGCTTGAAATACTTGACCTCAAGAGATATTTGAGAGATAATGGAGTGGAGGTAAGACTTTAATGGATATAAAATTTTTGTTTCATAAGAGCGATCTTATTCCTGCCATAGTTCAGGATAAAAACAGCGGCGAGGTGCTTATGCTCGCGTATATGAACGAGGAATCGCTTCAAAAAACGCTTGATACGGGCAAGGCTACCTTCTGGAGCCGTTCGCGAAACACACTTTGGTGCAAGGGCGAGACGTCGGGCAATTTCATGCTTGTTGACAGCATAAAATTTGACTGCGACTGTGATACGCTTCTCGTCTCGGTCACTCCCTGCGGCCCCGCGTGTCACACGGGACATACAACATGCTTTTTCAGAGAGCTTGACGAGAATACCGACAAAACCGTTATGTAATAAGGAGAAATAAAATGAACAATACACTTGAAAATCTTTACGCAGTAGTTATGGACAGAAAGAAAAATCCCCAGGAGGGATCTTACACCTGCTATCTTTTCGACAAGGGGCTTGATAAAATACTCAAGAAGGTTGGCGAGGAATCTGCCGAGACCATAATTGCCGCCAAAAATGACAATCAGGAAGACCTTTGCGGTGAGGTCTGCGACCTTATCTATCATCTTATGGTAATGTGCGCCGAGCGTGGACTTGATATCAAGGACGTGCTTTCTGAGCTTGACCGCAGAGCCGAGAAGATAGGTAATCTTAAGGTTATGAAAAACGTTGATAGGAATACGTAAAAAAAGACACCGCATGGAAGTGCGGTGTCTTTTTTTCGCGAATTATTGCATAGTAGTATGTGTTCTATGGTTTCTTCTTTCTTTGATTGTGTGACGAATAATGGTAACAAAAGACATTATAATGATAACTACACAAGCAAGACAAACAGATGCAGATACAGCAACAACAGTACCTGTGATTATTGCCGATTGCTTATAATTGTTATCAACACAACCTTTTTTGACTCGTTCAAATTTTATTTCTTCTCCAACTGAAAATTCTTCAAGCTCAGATTGTTCTATAATAGCAGAAAACCTTTTGTTTGAAAAATATGTATTGGCTTTCCAAACCAAAACATTCTCGTGTGTTGCAAATACTTGGTCGTTTACAGACGAGGGACGAGGATTACCTTCGATGCAAGAGTACATATCATAGTAGTCATCACCAACAATGAAAGCGTATTCCTCTATAATGCCATTGTTTCGTGTAATTCTAACTGTTCCATCATGATAGTCTTCAAAATTAGAATTGTTGGCATTATTGAAGGTTTCACTCTCGGAGCGTATGACTATTTCTATGGTTTTATCAGTAGACATCCATACACTGTCGTATTGATTCTTGGGCCCAAGCAACGACGGGACAGCACCTCTAATGGTACAGAAAATTAAGGTGAATGGAATGAGAATAAGTAAAATGCAGAATGATACAATGATTTTTACAAATTGTCGCATATTCACACCCCCATAATCTAGGTGCTTTTATTATAACATAAAAAAGGCAGTATTGTCAAGTTGACAGAAATAAGAGGAGCTATCCGTATTTAACATTTTTTGACCATAGGTTGCTGGTTAGTTCAAAAATACAAGATCCTTAAATCTCGCAAGTATCTCTCGTAAACCGTTCCATATAGGCTTGTCGTATTTGTCAAGTGTGGAGGATATCCCGATAGCATCATCAATCCCCTGTTCCTTGCACAGATAAAGTGAACGGTACAGATGATATTCTTGTGTGACGACTATGACAGAGGCATTCTTGTGCTCGTTTTTGAAATTGTACATGCTCTCGTGTGTAGAATACCCTACATAGTCGCATATAATATCGCTTTCGGGTACACCGAGCTGTATGGCATAATTTTTCATGGAGGTTGGTTCGTCGTAATTTTCTCCCGAACGGTCCCCCGACATGATTATCTTGCCGGCAAGGCCTTTCTTGTAAGCTTCTACTCCGACTTCAACTCTATCTGCAAGTCTGTTTATAGGTGTGCCGTCGGGGTTCAGGCCCGTGCCGAGAATAAGTATATAATCGTAATTTTGATTAATCTTACTCATATCCGACGGCGCGTATATTTTATCCTTTGTGGAATCAATCATCGCAAGATTAACGATAAGCACCGAAAGGCATAAAAGCACAATGGCACTGAGCAGAACGGCGGATATTTTAAGTAATAGAACCTTATAATTCTTTTTCATATTTCTCCAATTTGAGTTAAGTAAAACACCGAACGTAAAGGTTGCGAACGGTGTTTATACTTCAAAGTTATTGTTTATTGCACTTCTCTATTATCTTCTTTGCGGCGTCCTCAAGGTAGTTAGCTTTTGTAAGCTCTATCCAACCTTTATCAACGTAGGATGCGACCTCGGTATCAATAGGCATTTTTGCAAGCAGATCGTAGCCGAATTCGTCAGCGATCTGTTCGATATGCGAGTCACCGAATATGTGAAGTTCCTTACCGCAGTCGGGGCATTTTACGTAGCTCATATTCTCTACAAGACCAAGCACGGGAACCTTCATCATATCAGCCATGTTAGCAGCCTTTTTAACTATCATTGAAACAAGTTCCTGAGGTGAGGAAACTATAACTATACCGTCGATCGGGATATACTGGAATACGGTCAGAGGCACATCGCCTGTACCGGGAGGGCAATCTATAAAGAGATAGTCGATCCCATCCCAAATTGTATCCTTCCAGAACTGACGGACAGTTGTGGATATGAGCGATCCGCGCCATACTACAGGAGCGCTCTCATCGTTGAGCATAAGGTTTACGGACATCATCTGAATACCCGTGGTGGTCTGAGGCGGTATCATGCTACCCTCTCCGTCTCCCTCAACCTCATCGTGAAGTCCGAAAGCCTTGGGGATAGATGGACCTGTGATATCCGCGTCAAGAATACCTACGCGGTATCCGAGACGGCTCATGTGAACCGCAAGCATTGACGTGACGAGGGATTTACCAACGCCGCCCTTGCCGCTTACTACTGCTATAATATGTCCTACCGAGCTTTTTTTATTGGGAGCGTCCTTCTGTATCTGGGACGAGCAATTACCCGAATGAGCGCAGGTGGAACAGTCGTGTGTACATTCTGACATTTTTTATATTCTCCATTCAATTTATATTCGCATAGGATATTATACACCAAATAAAATTAAAATGCAATAGAAAATAAAATTTTGTAAATTTTTTCTTTTTCCACTTGAAAAATATATAAATTAGGGTTATACTCATAAAGATAATATTTATATAACCGAAAGGACATATTTTTATGGCACTTACTTTGAAAAAATCAGCTGCCTTTGAAGGCGTAAAGGGCCCTGTTGTAACCATCGTTATGGACGGAGTTGGCCTCGCTCCCGACACTGTATCAAATGCCGTTGCAGGAGCTTATACACCCAATCTTGACAGCCTTATGGCAAATTACCCCACCGTTTCCCTCAAGGCTCACGGTACGGCGGTAGGTCTTCCCTCCGACGACGATATGGGTAACTCCGAGGTAGGTCACAACGCTCTCGGAGCAGGTCAGGTATTTGCGCAGGGCGCAAAGCTCGTTACACAGTCTATTGAGACGGGCAAGATGTTCGCGTCAAGCACATGGCAGGAAATCACCTCTAACGTAAAGAACAATAACTCTACCCTTCATTTCCTCGGTCTTTTCTCGGACGGTAACGTTCACTCTCACATTGACCACCTCAAGGCGATGATAGTTCGCGCAAAGGAAGAAGGAATCTCAAACATCAGAATTCACATTCTTATTGACGGACGTGACGTTGGTGAGACCAGTGCTCTTGAATACATCAATCCCTTTGAGGAGTTTATTGCTTCCCTTTGTGATGCAACCTGCAATATCAAAATTGCGTCCGGCGGCGGCAGAATGAAGATAACAATGGACAGATACGAGGCTAACTGGGCTATGGTCGAGCTTGGTTGGAAAACTCACGTGCTTGGAGAGGGCAGACAGTTTGCATCTGCTGCCGAGGCTGTTGAGACGTACAGAGCCGAATACAAGGTCATCGACCAGGATCTTCCTCCCTTCGTTATTGCCGAGAACGGCAAGCCCGTCGGCACCATCAATGACGGCGACAGCGTAGTATTCTACAACTTCCGCGGCGACCGTTCTATTGAGATCTCCAAGACCTTTGACGCACCTGTTGGCGAGTTTGATAAGTTTGACAGGGTTCGCGTGCCCGCAGTAGTTTATGCGGGTATGCTTGAATACGACGGCGACCTTCACATTCCCCACAAGTACCTCGTTTCTCCCCCCGAGATCACAGAGACTATGGGCGAATACCTTGCAGGCACTGGTGTGAAGCAGTACGCAATCTCCGAGACACAGAAGTACGGTCACGTAACGTATTTCTGGAACGGAAACAAGTCCGGCAAGTTCTCTGATGAGCTTGAGACTTACGTTGAGGTTCCCTCTGACGTAGTTCCCTTTGAGCAGAGACCTTGGATGAAGTGCGCGGAGATCACCGACAAGCTCATCGAGGCTCTTGAGGCGGGCGAATACGACTACTATCGCGTAAACTTCCCCAACGGCGATATGGTAGGTCATACGGGCTCTCTCGCGGCTACACGTTGCTCTATGGAGGCTCTTGATCTTCAGCTCGGCAGAATCCTTCCCGTAATCGACAGACTCGGCGGTGTGGCTGTTATTACCGCAGACCACGGAAATGCTGACGAGATGTATGAGATGGACAAAAAGTCGGGTCAGCCCAAGGTTGGCAAGGACGGCAAGATGAAGGCAAAGACAAGCCACACACTCAACCCCGTTCCCTGCATCATTTATGACAATACCGACGCAAAGAACCATTACACCGTAAAGGCAGACAACGGACAGTTCGGTCTTTCAAACGTTGCGGCAACTATGGTAAACCTCATGGGTTACGAAGCACCCGAAGCTTGGGATGAGAGTGTTATTGAGCTTAAGTAATTATTGAAAAAACAAAAGGACGGCGAGCCGTCCTTTTGTTTTTTACCTTTTCAACACTTTTTTGCACCAAGTGCGCTTGTTGCATTTAGGACACTTTAAGTAACGCGTAAAGCCCATGTGCATAGCGTTAAGTGCCTGAGCATAGGTAGGCACAATTTCGTGTCCGCAATTTTTACACTTATATGCACCAACACTTATTTCAAGCTTCAATGCGTAAAAGCAAGGTATTAAAAATACAATGACAATTCCGATAACTGTAACAAGCTGCCATACTCCTTCGGGTATCAAAAATGCAGCGATCGATACGCCTCCCAGCAAGGCTATCACGCTTACGATCATGATCACCCACATAGATCTCCAGACAGTTTTGTTTTTTTGCTCTAATTCTTTTGCCATATCAAGCAAAAGCTGTTCGTTTTTCTGATTATTGTTTTCCATGGTAACTACCTCCCCACAAAGTAAATCGTTTACACTAATACCCAGAATATCACACAACTCAAGCATTATTGAAGAATCCGGCAGAGATCGTCCGGTTTCCCATTTGGATACTGCTCTGTCCGTGATATTTAATTTTTCTGCCAACTGCGCTTGAGTCAAATTATTAGCTTTTCTGCGCTCTGCAATAAATTTTCCTATTTTTATCTGATCCATGTCGAGACCTCCTTTCTGCTCTTATTATAGGATATTTTCATGCGAATGTCTACATACCGGTGGTTGAGTGGGGATTTTCTTTGTCAACGGTATAAATAACATTCCTTATCATGAGAATAAATTACCCCTATTGCTTGCAAGTAGGAGTATATAATAGTCGAACCTACAAATTTCATGCCGCGCGATTGTAAATCTTTTGAAATCGCATCAGACAGAGCGTTTGTAGTTTTACCTGTTTCATAGATTATTGTGTTTTGAGTAAATATCTTGAGATAGTTATAAAACGAACCGAATTCATTTACAATACTTTTGAAAATTTTGCTATTATTTATGCTGGAGTTTATTTTCAGTCTGTTTCTAATGATATCTTTATTGCAGAGCAGTTCATCAATCTTTTCCTGACCGTATGAGCATACCTTGTCAATATCAAAATTGTCGTATGCAAGTCGGAAGCTTTCCCTTTTGTTCAGAATACACTCCCACGAAAGTCCTGCCTGAAAGGATTCAAGTATCAACATTTCATACAGATACCCATCTTCAAAGTTTGGTTTGCACCACTCACTGTCGTGATATTCAATATATATGGGATTTTTGAGGTTACACCATTTGCATCTTTTTTTGTTCATGTTTGGTCAAATCCTTTATATCAAAGTTTATCTACCAATTAAATTATATCACAAAATTATCCCAAAGTAAATAGGCAAAACAAATGGGCAACCTCACGGTTGCCCTGATTTTATATCTGTTTTTGTTGGTAGATTGGAATTTAGTAATGATTTCTATTTTGTGATTCGTTCCCGAAAAAATTTGTGCTCATGATCTATACCACAGCCTGCTTCCACTTCACTTTCTGTGTTTTCAGGAAGCTCAATATCCACAATAATTTCTACACTCAGGCAGAGATATCCTTCGATAACCGCCAGATGGAACCCGGAGTTGTCTGGATATTGAGAGATATCTTTGCTGATTTTGATTTCAGCCTCTTTTAACATATCAAAATCAATATCATCCAAATATTTATAGTAGTGGTCATCTACTATAACTTTTTCTTTTGAGACAGGCAAAATTATATACTGTTTACCCTGCTCTTCTATCAGATAGTTTTCGGACGGTGAATAAGAAGAGTTTTGTTTTCTTTTTTGGTGTGTATTACATCCCGACAGTGATAGCACAAATAAACACACTAAAACTATTGTCAAACACTTTTTCATTATAATTTACCTCCGTTTTTTTAATTTAGTTTTATCTACTAATTAAATTATATCACAAAATTATCCAAAAGTAAATAGGCAAAACAAAAAGCCCTGCATAGCAGAGCTTTTTGTATATCGAAATAATCCCAAATGGGTAATTATCTCTTCGAGTTTTAAGAACACTGTTTGATATCGTGAATATCGTGGAAATACGTGTGATATCGTGCATTTATCGTGTGTTTTCGTGCGATATCGTGAATATCGTGAGTATTGTCGCATAAAGTGTTGCACCACATTTGCACCAAAATCACACCAACATTCAACGCCTATTCAGCTCGTCAAATTGGAATGTATCGAATTCTAAGTTTTTGAAAGAGTTCCTCTATCTCGTGGTTCGCTCCATCAAACTTGGGCCAAGCATCAATGCTGTCGCCACTTTTCCTCGGGATGATATGGATATGGAAATGCGGCACGGACTGACCTGCACTCTCATCACTTGCGTTTAGCAAGTTCACCCCGTTATACCCACAATCATCAATACAGTGATTGGCAACCTTTTTCACCGTCGCCATCAAGCGGGCAAGGGTCTCAGCATCGCAATCGAGAATGCATTTCACATGCTTCTTAGGTATTGCAACCATGTGTCCATCCACATCCTTAGCAATGTCCATGAAGACCAATGTATACTCATCCTCATACACTTTGAAACTAGGAATATCTCCTCTTACTATTTTGCAGAATATACAATCCATTTTTCTTACCTCCATACCTCTTCGTCCGTCAAATTCAAGTTTATCGATTAGTTAGATTATACCATAAAAACGGTGAAAAGTAAATAGGACGGCTCAATTCTTTACAAATTGAACCGCCCTTTTTGATTAAAGTAAATCGTGCTCGATAGATTCAGCCATTTTGGCTTTGTAAAACAAAAAGCCCTGCCGTAACAGAGCTTTTTGTGTATGAGATAAAACAGATTATCTCTTGCTGAACTGAGGAGCACGACGAGCGCCCTTGAGTCCGTACTTCTTTCTTTCCTTCATTCTGGGGTCTCTGGTGAGGAAGCCTGCAGCCTTGAGTGCGGGGCGGTTAGCCTCGTCAGCAGCAAGGAGAGCTCTTGCAACACCGTGACGGATCGCACCTGCCTGACCGGAAATACCGCCACCGTTTACGTTTGCAACGATGTCGAACTTACCTGTCGTGCCTGTTACGCCGAAGGGCTGGTTGATGATGAGCTTAAGAGTTTCGAGACCGAAGTAATCGTCTACGTCTCTTCCGTTAATTGTAATTGTACCTGTGCCGGGGTAAATTCTTACGCGGGCAACAGACTTCTTTCTTCTACCTGTTCCGTAGAAGTAGGGTTTTGCACTTGTATACATAGTTACTTACTTCCTTTCTTCAATTAAAACTCGTAAGCTTCGGGCTTCTGAGCCTCGTGCTTGTGAGCCTCGCCTGCATATACCTTAAGTCTGGTAGCTGCAGCGCGACCGAGAGAGTTCTTGGGGAGCATGCCCTTAACAGCTGTTTCCATAGCGAACTCGGGCTTAGTCTCCATAAGAGTCTTGTACTGAATGCTCTTAAGACCGCCGATGTAGCCGGAGTGTCTCTGGTAGTACTTCTGCTCAAGCTTCTTACCTGTAAGAACTGCTTTGTCAGCGTTTACTATAATTACAAAGTTTCCACAGTCAACGTGGGGTGTGAATTCGGGCGTGTTCTTGCCGCGGAGAAGGTCTGCTGCAACAACAGCGGTTCTACCCATGGGCTTACCTGCTGCGTCGATAACGTACCACTTGCGGACAACTGCCTCTTTTTTCTGCATAAATGTAGACATTTTGCTATCCTCCAATAATGGCTTTTTTTCTAGATTTTTTAACCTTGCATATTATATCATAAGGGTTTTTATTTGTCAATACCTTTTTTGAAATTTTTTTGATTATTTTGATTTAGCAATCACAAAGCTCTTGTTTTCTCTCTTTTTCTCGCTTTTTTGAATACAATGCTCATCTTTTGTTTTGAAAAAAATTTTTTAGAAATTTTGATTTAAGACGTTTTTGGGCGATTTTTTCTTTTTTTAGCGTGTTTTTTAGATTTATCTTTGATGTTCACAGTCATTTTTTTAAAAACGCGAGAATAGTATTTAGTATTACAAATGACAAAATATAGGAATATCGGAGGGATATGATAATGAATACATATATGCCCGAAGGGCTTTTGTTGTCAAGCGCGCAGAACCGTGAATTTTTATTTGGCCGTCAAGGCATAGAAAGAGCCATGGCACAAGGCGCAATACTCGAATCAACTGCTCTTCTCTGTGACAGTCAAATGAATCTGCACGTGGATCTTCACGGAATTGTCGGTATAATTCCGAAGGACGAGGTAATGTATTGCCGGGACGGTGAAAAAATAAAGGATATTGCCGTTATTACGCGAGTAGGAAAGCCTGTATGCTTCAAGGTTATGAATATATATGAGCGTGGCGGCAAAAAGTACGCTACCCTTTCCAGACGTCAGGCGCAGATCGAATGCATGAGAAATTATATATCCGATCTTATTCCGGGAGATATAGTCGATGCCAGAATAACTCACCTTGAATCATTCGGAGCGTTTGTGGATATAGGATGCGGTATAATTTCCCTTTTGTCTGTTGACTGTATTTCGGTGTCACGAATATCACACCCGTCGGATCGCTTGTACGTGGGAATGAATATAAAAGCAGTGATAAAGTCAATAGATGAGGATACGGGAAGAATATTTGTCAGCATGAGAGAGCTTCTCGGTACTTGGGAAGAAAACGCCGCCATGTTTTCACCCGGACAGACGGTTGCGGGTATAATAAGAAGCGTGGAAGAATACGGTGTTTTTGTTGAATTGACACCAAATCTGGCGGGACTTGCCGAGCTTCGGGAGGATATGGTCAACTCTGATGCAGCAAAACATTTATACAGCGGCAAAATGGCGGCGGTTTACATAAAGAGCATTATTCCGGAAAGAATGAAAATAAAACTTGTTCTTATTGATTCATATAAGGGAGAAACACAGAATACAAGGCTTAAATATTTTACCGACACCGACAGAATCCTTCACATTGACCGTTGGAGATATTCACCCGGAAAGTGTAATAGAGTTATAGAAACAGTATTTGAATAAAAAATCAGAGCAAGATGTGGGGATTCCCTATGTCTTGCTCTGTGAGTTTTATATTTTCTTTAATTTTGCGTATGTCGCCATAAGCTTTTTGGTGCCCACGTTGTCAAAGACGACCTCATAGAGTGTGTCGGCGCCCATAGGTTTCACAGAAATTATTTCTCCTTCTCCGAACGTCATGTGACGCACCCTGTCGCCCGGGCGGAACGTCTCTTTAGAGAGGCTTTTTTGAGGAGTTATGTATGGTTTTGTTATGCCGATATCCTGCGGCTTGTAGGTGGGTTGTCTGACGTCGTAAGAGGTGTCCTTGAAATATATCTTTGCGCCTTCTGCCGTGCGGTACGGCACCTCATATCCGTGCTTCTCTATTAAGCTCTCGGGAATTTCATTTATGAAGCGGGATACGGGATTGTGCTGTGTCTGACCGTACAAAAGACGTGTGGCAGTATGGAAAATGTATATTTCCTCTTTTGCTCGCGTAATTGCAACATAAGCCAGACGTCGCTCCTCCTCCATGTCCTCACTTGTGCCTACGATGTTTTGCATTCCGGGGAAAATTCCGTCTTCCATACCCGGAAGGATAACTATCGGAAATTCCAATCCCTTTGCGCTGTGAATAGTCATCAGAACGACCGCGTCGGCACTGTCATCATAGCGGTCCACATCTGCGACAAGCGCGTTTTCTTCAAGGAATCCCATGAGTGTGGGTTCATCGGTGTTTGAAACGTATTCTATGATACTTGATTTAAATTCATCAAGGTTATCAAGGCGGTCTTTTTCTTCTGCGCCCGCGTCTATCAGCATCTGTCGGTAGCCTGTCATTTCAAGCACCGCGTCAAAGAGATCGGGTAAGCTCTCGGTCTTGGCAATTTCAGTGAGTCCGTTGATAATTGATGCAAAACCTTCAAGAGAGCTTGCGCTACGGGATAGGGCCGTGTATTTGCTTGCGTTTTCGATAACCTCAAACATACTGCAGCCGTTTTCCATTGCGATAAGATTGACCGCGTCAAGCGTGACATTTCCTATCTTTCTTCGAGGTTCATTAATAATTCTGAGCAGTCTTTCCCTGTCGCTGTGATTTTGAATAAGCTGGAGATATGCTACGATGTCTCGTATTTCTTTTCTGTCCGAGAAGCGTGTGCCGCCAAGCATTCTGTACGGTATCGCGCTTTTTGCCAGCGCTCGTTCAATTCCGCTTGACTGAGCATTCGTGCGGTACAAAACGGCAAAATCTCTGTAGCTTTTCCCGTCGCGCACCATTTTATAAATAGTTTCCACAATAGTCCGCGCTTCGGCATTCTGGTCGTCAAGCTTTTTAAGGAATATCTTTTTACCTTGCGCGCCGTTTGTCCAAAGTTCCTTTCCCTTTCTGCCGGAGTTGTTGGAGATAACAGCATTTGCGGCATTGAGTATATTGGATGTTGAACGGTAGTTTTGCTCAAGTTTTATAACGGTCGCGTCTGTATACGTTTTATCAAAATCCAGAATATTTGTGATTGTTGCGCCTCGGAACTTATAGATAGATTGGTCGTCATCTCCCACAACCATGATATTGCGAAAACCGCTTGCCAATATTGACGTAAGCACGAACTGCGCGTGGTTTGTATCCTGATACTCGTCAACGCAGACATACTTGAATTTTCGGCGGTAATAATCGCGTATCTCTTCGTTTTCACGAAGCAGAGTTACCGTGTTCATTATTATATCGTCAAAATCCATGGCGTTAGATGCTTTAAGCTGCTTTTGATACGTAGCGTATATGCGCGCGATCTTTGATTTGCGGAAATCCTCACTGTTTTCGGTTGCGTACATTTCGGGGGTAAGAAGATTGTCCTTTGCCCTGCTTATTTCCGCGATAACACTTTTTAAGGGAAAGCTTTTTTCATCAATATTGCATGCTTTCATAGCAGATGCAACAGCTTTTTTTGTGTCGTCTGCATCGTATATTGAAAACTGCGGCTTATATCCCAGATGCTCGTAATTTACTCGCAGTATTCGCATGCATATAGAGTGAAACGTTCCCGCCCAGATATCGTTTGCATATGATTCGTCACCGTTAAATGCCGCGGAGAGTCTCGCTTTTATTTCATTTGCAGCTTTGTTTGTAAACGTGATGGCAAGTACTCTGTACGGAGGACAGGGATTGTATGCAAAATCCGGAAGCATATTCTCTGCTAGCGTGATGTCCGATGAGGATAATGCAGCCTCCATTTCGGATATGTATTCGTCATCAACAAATTCAGGTATGAACGTATTCATATATGCATCACCGTACTTTATGATAAATACGATACGTTTGACTAACACGGTTGTTTTTCCGCTTCCCGCGCCCGCCAGCACAAGCAACGGATTATTTACGGTGTATACAGCTCTGCGTTGTTCCGAATTTAAATTTGCGTAGCACTTATCAAACAACGCTCTTTTCAGTGATAGATATTTTTCTTCTGTGCTCATTATGTATCCTTAAATATATTTGATAATGGGTTGTTGCTTTTTGGCAACAACCCATGGTTTAGGTTCAGTTATTCTTGTTCTGTCCCTGGTTATTATTCTGATTATTGCTCTTGTTTTGACTCTGATTGTTAGAGTTGTTCTGGTTTTTGTTCTGGTTCTGATTCTGGTTTCTGTTCTGATTCTGGTTCTGTTCGTTTTTCATTATCCGAAAATTCCTTTCAATATTTGCCATGTTGGGCAAATATAGTATTATCACGGATAAAGAAGATTATTCAGCACAGCGCATATCGGTTTGCTATTTCTTTTTTCATCAGGTCGCAAAAATGGTATGCATACGCTACAAATATCAAGTCACATACAACTGTGAATATGATTGCAAAATGAATATACCAATCATACGAATATCTTGTTATGCTGTATTTGTAATACAAGGTCATAATGCTACTGAGCGCTGCAAATATGCAAAGTATAAGAGAACTGTTGCTGAGCTCCTCGTAGTAAAGGTCATCCTTGGAAAGCTTATCCTTGGTTCGAGGCGCAGCGTGTGTCTTTGCAATATCGCTCAGCATGAGGACGCATAATACAACAAGTGCTGTAAATATAACGGCGTTGCAGATGTACGTGGAATATATAAAATTGTACATTTTCGCAGCTTCTATTTTCTTTAAAACTGATTGTGGATAATATTCTTTGAAAAATTTCAATGATTGTACCCACGAAACAAGTGAAACTCCCCCATATAATGCGGATACTGCGAACACCGATATCCATCTGCGAGAGAATTTTTTGAGCTTGAAGCATCCAAAGCAAATGGCAGCGGCGCTTAAAAAGTCGGGAATAAAGTTATAGTAGTCTCCGTAAATGTCAAGTGAAAGCGCAAAGCCGGCAAATATACAGCCTATGCCGAACAAAAGCTGCCTTTTTGTGAATAGCCCGGGGCGGGTTATTACCATAGACTTGTATTTTTCACTTATGCTGTCAATAAATACTCTGTCTTTTTTGATCGCGCGAACATATCCAATTATTTTAACCAGCCATATAATACCCACAACCATGGTTATTATAAATCCGAAAAATCTTAGTATTGTGATAAATCGGTACTGCTCATTTTCTATAAGTGCGGAAAATTCGGGCAGACAGGCACATACCGACTTTGTTATTACAAATGCTACGGTAAAGTGATATGTACGGTCGGTATATTCTCCGCGACCGTTTCTTTGAACAAACATAGCTTCCCCGTCGTTCAATGTTCCGAGGTTAATAAAGCCTTCGAAAAATTCCTTGTATGCGGGAAGAAGTATGATCAGGTCTATCACGCTGAATACGAACGCAATTATCAATGTAAACATACTTCTCTCTGAAGGAGCAACTATGCCGAAAAGTATAAGAATTGCGGCAATTTCCGCAAAGCCTGCGTAAATAGCGTATTTGAACTTTATTCTTGCTTCTTCAAAGTGATAGTTAACGTCTGCAAGATTTACTAAGGCAAAATACAGTATAGCATAGCCTATAATGTCCGGAATGGGGTCTACTGCCGAAAAATCGGGGTTAAACAGAAAGAAGAATGACAGTATCATAGATGACAGTCCCATATTCCGTTTAGTCTTTACGTTCATATTTTGCCTCCTTTTTACTTATTTTTTCTTATGCTTTTTGTTGTTTGTGTTTGAATTTCTGTTTCTTTTTTCTTCCAGCTTTTTGTTATAGTAGTCAATAGTTTCTTGCTCTTTTGCCTCGTTTCGAGCGCGTATCTTATTTACAAATGCAAAGCGTGAGGGCTTTCTTGCCATGTCCTCCTGTCCCTGAGGGCAGATGAATGCATAACATTTGAAAATGAGCGCAAGATTTACCACGACGTACACGAACAAAAGAATCATCAAGGTTGACATGAGAAAAGTCTTTTCCTTGTTGATAAATTCAAACGGCATGAACAAGAAAAGCTGATATGCGTTGAATATACCTACAAATATCATATTTCTGTACGCTTTGGTTCTTATCTCTGGAAAATCTACGCGGCGCGCAAGGTCGGCAATTCCGTACAGGAGCGTGAAATTGAATGTCATTGTGATGATGAATTCAATTATAACGAATACCTGCTTGAGAGTGCCTGCATTTGTTAGCATACCAAGGTCTAAAAGCTCATTTATTCCGGCAAAACATTCAAAGAATGAGCAGAACAGCATAAGCACCGAGGCTATGATCGCATACAGGAACGTAGGACAGTATTTTCTAAGCTCAAGCAGAGCGCAGAAAATTATAAAATATCCCAAAAGCATTCCTACAAAGCTATATGACGTCAGCGTGAAAATATTGGCAATTATATATCCTATAAAAAGTATACCGAATCCCATAAGTCACCTGTTTTATTGAGCAGAGCCATTTGCAGCACCGCAGCAATTCTTATATTTTTTGCCCGAGCCGCAAGGACAAGGCTCATTCCTTCCCACTTTATTGGATACCTTGGGTACGTTGACCTTTTTTACAACTGTCTTTTTCTCGCCACCCGCGAGACCTGCGGTAGTGGGGTTTGCTACCTGTACTCTCTTGATCTCCATTTTGGGCTGAGGAACTACAGTAAGCAGAGTTCTTACAGTCTTTTCGCGTATTTCCTCAATCATAACGTCAAACATATCGCCACCGATGATTCTGTATTCAGTAACAGGATCTCTTTGCGCGTAGGATTGCAGACGAATTGTATCCTTAAGATCGTCCATGGAATCTATATGCTCCATCCAAGCGCGGTCAACGTTACGCAAAAGAACAGCTCTCTGTATTTCCAGATACTGCGCCTCTCCGAAAAGGGCTTCCTTTTCTGCGTATATATTCAATGCTTTCGTTGCAACGTCGTGGAAGACATCTTCCTTCTTCATTGACATAAGCTCATCTGCCGAATATGCGAGATCATTTTCATCACACACGTATGTGAGGTTCGCGCGTAATGCATCAAGATCCCACATGTCGGGAGTAAGATCTCCGAGATGTACGTTAATGATATCGTTAATGCTTGATACGATGAGCTTTTTGATGGTTTCCTTGATTCCGTCTCCGCCGTCGAGAACTTCTTTTCTCTGCTTGTAGATAATGGTTCTCTGCTGATTCATTACGTCATCGTATGCGAGAACGTACTTACGGCGCTTGAAGTTAGCGTCCTCAATTCGCGCCTGAGCGCCCTCAATTCTGTTTGAGAGAATTCTTGCATCAATCGGAATGTTTTCGTCAAGTCCCATTCTGTCAACAAGACCTGCTATCTTATCCGAGCCAAACAAGCGCATAAGATCATCCTCAAGAGAGAGATAGAATCTTGATTCACCGGGATCTCCCTGTCTTCCTGAACGTCCGCGAAGCTGATTATCTATACGTCTGCTCTCGTGTCTTTCTGTACCAAGGATAAAGAGGCCTCCTGCAGCCCTTACCTGTTCTGCTTCGGGCGCAATGTCCAACTTATACTGTTCATAAAGCTGAGAGAATATTTCTCTGGCCTTTATGATTTCGGGATCATCGGTGACGTTTGTTCCGTTAGCCTCCGCAATTATCTCTTCGGGAATATCCATGGAACGCATCTGCTTTTTCGCAAGATATTCAGGGTTACCGCCGAGCATGATATCCGTTCCTCTACCTGCCATGTTTGTGGAAATAGTAACGGCGCCGAGCTTTCCTGCCTGAGCTACTATCTCCGCTTCCTTTGCGTGGTATTTTGCGTTAAGAACGGTGTGAGGAATTCCTGCTCTTAACAGCTTGCGAGAAAGCTCCTCGGACTTCTCAATTGAAACCGTACCAACAAGAACAGGCTGTCCCTTTTCGTGACACTCGCGTATCTGCTCAATGATAGCGTTATACTTTCCGTTGAGATTTTTGTAAACTCTATCGGGATGGTCACGTCTTATCATAGGCTTGTTTGTGGGTACTTCCACAACGTCAAGCTGATATATTTCTCTGAATTCATTATCCTCTGTAAGAGCTGTACCTGTCATTCCCGAAAGCTTTTTGTAGAGTCTAAAATAATTTTGGAAGGTTATAGTAGCGAGAGTTTTGTTTTCCTTTTCGATCTTTACACCTTCCTTGGCCTCAATAGCCTGATGCAAGCCGTCGGAATATCTTCTTCCGGGCATTACACGGCCCGTGAATTCATCGACTATCATTACACCCTGGTCGGTTACCATATACTGTTGGTCGCGGTGCATGGTTCCGTGAGCCTTGATAGCCTGATTTATATAGTGAGCAAGCTCTGCATTTTCGGGATCGGCATAGTTTTCAACTTCAAAATATGCCTCTGCCTTGGCAGATCCTCTGGGAGTGAGAATGGCGTTTCTCGCCTTCTCGTCAACAACGTAATCTGCATCTATATCGTCAAGCTCCTGCTTTGCATCCATTTCCTTTGTAACGTACTTTTTGAGCGTGCGAACAAATCTGTCGGCCCTGTCATACATATCGGTAGGTTCTTCGCCTTCGCCGGAAATTATAAGAGGGGTACGGGCTTCGTCTATGAGTATGGAGTCAACCTCGTCTATGATGGCGAATTCATGACCTCTTTGAGCAAGTCTTTCCTTATATACGACCATGTTATCACGAAGATAGTCAAATCCGAATTCATTATTCGTTCCGTAGGTGATATCTGCGTTATAGGCAGCCTGCTTTTCAGCGGGTGTCTGACCGTGAACAACAAGACCGGTGGTAAGTCCCATAAAGCTGTATACTCTGCCCATTTCTTCACTGTCTCGGCGTGCAAGATATTCATTAACGGTTACGATATGAACACCCTTACCGGTAAGAGCATTCAGATATGCGGGAAGCGTTTCCACAAGAGTTTTACCTTCACCCGTTTTCATCTCGGCAATTCTTCCCTGATGAAGAATTATACCGCCTATGAGCTGAACGTGGAAAGGTCTTTTTCCGAGAACTCTGTCGTCTGCTTCTCTTACCGCCGCAAAAGCGTCAGGGAGAATATCGTCAAGAGTTTCCCCATTGGCAATACGTTCTCTCAGGATGTTTGTGGTATTTTTCAATTCCTCGTCGGTCATTGAAGAATATTTAGATGCAAGAGCTTCGATTTTAGAAGCAATTTTTTCTACTTTCTTAACTTGTTTTTCGCTATATGTTCCAAACAAACCCATAATTTTGTCCTCCGTAAAACCTACTTAGAGCCTCAGATACGGCTCAAAAGCTTAAAAAACATATAATATATTTCATTATACCATAAAAATAAATACAAAGTAACTTTTTTTTGTAAATTTTCGTAAAACACTTGAAAAGAATTACGTTTTGATATATAATCCATATTAAGTCAACAGACATGTGAAAGGATAAGACATGTTACACATAAATATTATTTTACACGAACCCGAAATTCCGCAAAACACGGGAAATATTGCAAGAACGTGCGCTGCTACGGGCGCTTCCCTGCATCTTATAAGACCATTGGGATTTGAGATCGATAACGCAAAGCTCAAGCGCGCGGGACTTGATTATTGGGACAAGCTTGACATAAGATATTATGACGGTATTGAGGACTTTTATCAAAAGAATCCGGATGCAAAGGTATATTATTTTACTACCAAAGCAAGACATACATATTCGGATGTTGAATATCCTAATGAGGCATGGATAATGTTCGGAAAAGAAACAAAAGGACTTCCCGAGGAGCTTCTTTACAACAATCCCGATACTTGCGTAAGAATACCTATGAGAGATAAGCTACGCTCATTAAATCTTTCAAATGCCGTAGCTATTGCAACGTATGAGATACTGCGTCAATATAATTTTGAGGGCTTGCGTGAGGACGGAGAGCTTACGTGTTATTCATGGGATAACAACGAAAAAGATACATTCAAATGAAAAGGATTTGTAAATGAATAAAAACACGAAAATAAGCGTGGCAATGAGTGGCGGTGTTGACAGCGGTGTTGCCGGTTTATTACTGAAAAACGAGGGATATGATATCGTTGGCGCTACAATGCGGCTGTATATTCCCAACGATAGTTCTGTTCCCTGCAATACTATGCAGGATATAGCAGATGCGAAAAAAATTTGCGAAATGCTTGGCATTGAGCATCGTGTGTATGAATTTGAGGATCTGTTTTATGATCGCGTGATCCGAGACTTTACTCAGACATATATTGGTGGAGGAACTCCTAACCCATGTATTGTCTGCAATAAGCTTATGAAATTCGGTGCGTTTCTTGATGCATCGATATCCCACGGCGCGGATAAGATCGCCACAGGACATTACGCTATTATTGAAAAAGACAGCTCCGGCAGATATTTGTTACGCAAGGCGAAAGATAAGGCAAAGGATCAGACTTATGTTCTTTGGTCGCTCGATCAGTTTCAGCTATCCCACACACTGCTCCCTCTTGGCGAATATACAAAAGAGGAGATACGTCTGATAGCTGAACAAAACAATCTTATAAATGCGCATAAGTCCGACAGTCAGGATATTTGCTTTGTTCCCGACGGAGATTATGCCTCATTTATAAAGCGAGAATTCGGCTATACGAGTGAGCCCGGAAATTATATAGATATAGACGGAAATATTATAGGCAAACATAAAGGAATAATTCATTATACTATCGGTCAACGCAAGGGATTGGGAATATCCGTGGGCAGACATATATTTGTCAAAGAAAAGAATGTCTTGAACAATACGGTAACTCTTGCGGATGAGGAGCATATCTTTACAAGACACGTGGTAATAAATAATATAAACCTCATTCCCTTTGACGGATTAGACGGAAAGATGCGTGTTGAAGCAAAGATACGTTACAGTCAGAAAGCCTGTCCGGCAGTTGCCGAGCAAACCGCACATGATGAGATAACACTTACATTTGATGAGCCTCAAAGAGCAGCCGCGGCAGGACAGTCTGCCGTTATGTATGACGATGATTACGTTATGGGTGGCGGAATAATTAAAAAAGCATATTAAAATCATTAAAAACACAAAAATCCCACGGGCAACCCGTGGGATTTGTTGTTTATTGTTTATTAGCCGTTACAAAGCTGATTTTCTATAAGCTGACCGATAGCTTCATGAAGAGCCGTGAAGAGCTCTGCGTCGGTCTTGTACTCTGTAACGCTGGTGGTCATTTCGTTGATGATCATATCAACTTTTTCTTTGCCGATAAGTTCTTCAAGAATTGTGAAGTATTCGAAGTCCTCGATACCGTCTCTTACACATTCAAGACGGAGAGAACCTACAGGCTCAAGATAGTCAAGAGCAACCTTGAATCCGGGATAGATAAGTACGCCGTTACCGTAAACATTGTATCCGTCGAGGGTACTTACCTCATTTTTCGAGTACCAACCGCCCGTTGCTTCGTATTCTGCACGAAGTGCACCAAGGTTATCAATGGTAACATTATCGGATGCGGGGGTCCAGTCGGTGGAGAGATAGTAGAGGAAGGAATCCACATTGTAGAGCTTCTGTTGCCAGAACAAAATTCTGTATTCAACAGCTTCTTGGTTAATTGCGAGAGTTATCTCAGGATCATTGGGTCTACGTGTTACGTACCACCAAACCTCATTGCCTGCTTCCTGCTCTGCCGCCATTCTATCCTTGAACAGGCCAAGTGTGTTTTCTGCATAAATGGAAGTTCCCTGCTGAATGGTAGTGTCATTTGCATATTCAGTCATGGTTGTAAAGAAGAATGTCTTAGGACACCATGCAGTTACAGAACCCTTAACGTATTCGAAAAAGTCAACTACACGGCCTTCGGAATCCGTAATATGGTTATCAATATGCATAGGAGCTATAAGGTTGTAGTCTTCGGAATAATACTGTTTGAGCATAGCCGCTTTGTAGTTTATCTCATCAAGTTTAGTTTGACTTCCGGGCTCGTCAACAGGATAGAAATAAGCCTTGTCAAGAATTGAGTTGCCTGCAGCGTCAAGTTTAGGAGTTCCGTCTGCGTTAGTGAGAGACTTATACGCATTTTGGAGGTTAGTAGCATTGTAATTGCCTGTATATCCAAGGTTAAGGAATGCTACAACTCTGGGATTATTGAGGTAAGACATAACTACACTGTTATAGTTACCCGAATCAGACATATCGGGGACGCTGTATGAGCAAACTCTGTTCTTGAGGAGGAAGTCATAGTATTTGTCGTAAGTTCTGTTGTTAACGATAAAGTTGTACGTGTCGCTCATTTCACCTGTTTCGGGATCTACGTATGAGAAACTGGGATCAAATAAGCTATATACTCCGAAGATCGAGTGATATCCTGCAAGATCCATGAGTGTCTTGCAGGAAGAAGCGTCGGGAAGCTCAAAGTTCCACACGTATGCAAATACGGTTACCTGCTTTATTGCATTTCCGTCTGCATCTTTAACAGTTACTGTAGCCGAATATTCACCTGCAGCCGTGTCAAGCTTTGAAAGCGCTTTAACAATAAATGTCTGGCTGGTGGATGCCGCTATATCGAATGTGGAGAAGTTGCCCACACCTGCGGGAGGAATAGGATCTATTACCCACTCACCTTCTATTTCAAAGTAATAACCCTGAAGCAGTTCTGATTCCATGGTATCAATACCGTTTGTATGCATGAAATCAGTCATTTCGATAGTAAGACCGTTCTTAGCTACATCAGAGGAAAGAATAAGCTGACATCCTTCAGTTTCATTCTTTGCGAGCAAGAGTTTGTAACTGAAAAGCTCACCGGGAGTTACCTGTGTTTGGGGAGTTCTTGTGTATGTATGATTGAACCAGAGGTTGATGTCGGCATCCTCGTTGGGTGCTGTTTCGGGCGTATAATTCTCATATCCGCCGTCAGGTGTAGTTCCGGAAAGCAGTTCATCCTTCTCAGCTTCCTGCTCGGGGGTAAGAGTGGGAATTTCAACAGAACCTACGTTAACGCCTGTATCACAAAGTGCATCCTTGAAAGTGGTATATCCTGTAATAGAGGAAATAAGCACTGTGTTTGTTGCACTTGCCGCGCCGTCAATGTCAAATCTGATGGTGTTGAGAGTACCGTTCCAGCTATCACACTCGGAAAGGTTGAAATATACGTAGTGCCAGCCGTCTGTACCGGGGATAAATTCACTACCGAGTATATAGGGATACCCACCCGAGTTGCTGGTCTGAACGTATATGCTCATCGAAGAAGGCGAGCAATCGGTTGCCTTTACCTTGACTGCTATATACTTATAGTCGGAATTGAATACCTTTCTTGCGGCAATTTTAAGTACCCTTGTCTGATATGTCTTGATATTAAATCCAAAGTACGGGTCTGCCGATGCCGTTGTCTTAAACATGATAGCCGAATCGGTTCCGTCTGTATCAAGAGATACATCGGCTGTATTTGTTCCGAATATGTAGCTTGAGAAATTGGTTGTGTCAACGATGTTTATCTCACGTTTAAGGGATGTTTGGAAAGCAACAGATTCATTGCTGTCGGATGCTTTGCTTATGCAAACAACTATTTCATCCTTGTCAGAAACTTCCGCGGGAAGCTCTTCTGCCAATTTGCCCTCTACATATACGCTTACGTCTGCTCCCTCCGCGGTGACGTGGAACTCACCTACAGCGGTAGTTGTGTATGCATAGTACCAAGACGTATTTTCTGCGGTGAAAGTGGGAGTTTGGGTTTTGCCGAGTTCAAGAGCAAAGGGCCATTCCTGAGAACCACGACCTAAGTCACATACATCGCAAGAGGAATCGCCGTCAGCATCGACGTGGTCGCTGGGATCGG
>SVTX01000062.1 GCA_015063545.1 Oscillospiraceae bacterium
TCTAAGGAGGTGCAAAATGCGTAAATTTGATACCAAAGTACAGCATTTGAAATATAAAGTATTGCGCGAGGTAGCACGCCTTGCATGGAAGGATACGCTGCTTGAGCACGTAATGGATATTCCAAAGACCATAGTGCCGGGTAACGAGCCTATATCGAACTTTACCGAAACTGCGGATATACCTTCGAGGGAGACGAACTAATTATCTCTTATTTGCGTGCAGGACTTGACTCTATCGAAGAACGTCCCACGGCGTTGATGCATCAAGATTTTCAAACTGATAATATGGTTATCTCTCCCGAGGACGAGCTATATGTTATCGACTTTCAGATGTGTGGCGTGGCAGACGCATATCACGTATTAACGGGAGTAGGTGTTAGTGCAATGTATAGCGTGCCGTTCGCTATGGGGCAGATCGACGGATATTTTGGAGAAACCGTGCCAGAGGATTTTTGGAAGAAATATAATCTCTATATGACGGCGGAAATGCTCTACGCTTTTACTGTTGGCGTTCATATGGAAGAAGAACGTGAGGAAACTCTGCATATGTTCGACGACGAAATGGATAGAATGAAAAATAACGGTTCGCTTGTACCGACGTGGTATAAAAAGAATTGTAACTAACATAAATTCCAATTTATCGGTGAGAATACAAATGCAAAAGGCTGACGAAAAACAATCGTCAGCCCTCAAAATTTGCGTCGCAGTAAGCAAAGAAAAGGGATTTTTTGAAACATAGGAAAAATTGCGATGAAACAACAGTCTAAAGGTTCGAAATTAGGGCAAACATGTGGTCACCCCAAAATCGCCATTTTTGTGCAAAAAGTATAAAAAACAGCCGAAAACAAGTCAAAGATGGCTCGTTTTCGGCTGTTTTTTGGTCGAAGTGGCGGGACTCGAACTCGCGGCCTCCAGTACCCGAAGCGTAAGATGATAGTTTTTCCCTTGATTTACAAGGCTTTTCGGGGCTTTTGAGTCCGAAAACGGTGCTTTCGGATGCTCTCGTTCGCACTGTTTCCACGTAGTCCGAAGCCGTAGATGGTCAAAGGTGTGGTCAAGCCAAATTCTCAAACCGATATACTGAGCCGATATATGCAAAACTCATACCGTCAGGTGACTAAAAGGTTCACCCCGTGTCGAGTTTTTTCTTCTGCCGTTAGTATACCATACTTCTGAAAAACTGTTTGCTACTCGTCGGGCGAACACGACGAGCTTAACGCAATATACCGCATCCGTATAGCGGTATACAAGCACCTGCCTTCAACACGCAAAAATTACGGTGCAGCAGACGAAAGAAAACGCTTCAAAGAGAAAGTTCCAAAAAAGAGTTGACAAAGCAGCTTCGTCGTGATATAATAATAACGGAGAGAGCCGATGACGGTTGCTCCCCCAAGTAACGATTAAGAATTAACCGCTTAGCTTTGGTCGGCAGAGGCGGTTAATTCTTTTTATTATGATTATCTATGTAAGTCAAAAGTGCTATTAGGAATCCTGCGAACAGGAACAACAGCTCCCAAGTAACGAACATGAGCATCACCTCCCCTCTCGGGAAGGCAAAAAGAATCTGCGTTCCCGATTAAGGGAAGCAACCGCCACCGTATATGTCACTCTCCGGGTGTCTTGCGACACCGACGATATTATAGCATATTTTCTTCTGATAGTCAATACGGAATGGAAATATAATCGACTTCTTCAATATGCAAAATTTGCATCGCAGAAGTCAAAGAAAACGCCGGTGAAAAAAGACGGATTTATTTTCGAAAAAGGTCTGGACTTCCTCGCTTTTCTGTGGTATGCTGTTGTGCTGACAGAAAAGGAGGCACAGGTGCATGAAAAATATGATAAAAGAGCTATGGCACGGAAACATAATACCGCAACAGCCGAACAAACTCGCCGGAAATGAAGGAACTACTCGGATACATGGTAAGGCATCACGAGGATCTCGAAAAGAGCTTCACGGACGAGCAGAAAGAAACCTTCGAAAAGTTCCACGATTGTTGGAGCGAGTATATGAGCCTCGCCGAAGCAGCCATCTTCGAATATGCCTTCCGCCTTGGAGCAAGGTTGTCCATCGAGGTGCAAAAAGACAGCGGAGAATAACAAATCAGGCATCGGAGAAAAAGCCGATGCCTGATTTTCTTAAATATCATGGGAAACCGCAAAAACACTTGAAAAATTCACAATGTTATACTGCTTTTAGTATTTTTTCGGTTGTAATGAGAATTCTGTGTTGTATATTGCTTGCATAGAGGATTTGTCATAGTTAAGAACTATATGGGTGTATATGCTGTCAAAAAGCGCCAACTGTGCAATTCTCGAGCTCATTGCGAGTATCGAATGCTTAGTTTCATTTGCCTTGGTGAAAAGGGGAATGTCGGAGGTTTCAACGATTGGCGAGGCTCCTTGATTTGTAACACATATAGTTGTTGCACCGCAAGCTTTACTGAGTCGAAGCGCTTCAACAACGTCCTTTGAAGATCCCGAGTGCGAAATTCCTATAGCAACGTTTCCTCGTTTGAGGTGAGAGGCAATTATTGCCTGCATATGGTTGTCGCAGCACGCCTGAGCTGAAAGGCCAAGACGAAGAAATTTATGTGCGGCATCCTGTGCAATTGCTGCTGAGTTGCCAAGTCCGAATATGACGATACGGTCTGATTTTTTTATTACGAGAGAAGCAAGCTCGAGGGAGTTAGGGTCAAGCACGGTTTCAGTGCTGTAAAGCGATTCGGAAATGTCAACGATTCTTTTTTTAAAAATCTCAAAGCAGCTGTCACCCTTGTTGATTTCTGAGTTTATAGAAGACGAAGCATTGATTTCGGCAGCGAGCCTAAGCTTGAGTTCTTGGTAGCCCGAAAGTCCAAGACGGCGTGAAAAACGTACAACGGTGGCGTCACCGCATCCGCATCTTTCTGCAAGCTCCGATATAGAAATGTCTATTATTTCGCCTGTGTGTGTCAAAAGGTATTCGCCTATTTTCTTTTCTCCGGGACCCATGAATTCAAGAGAAAAACGTATTTTATGTACTAACGACTCCATATACAACCTCATAATGAAAATTATTTTCATTATTTTAGCATTTTTTTTGAAAAAAGTCAAGAATATGAAATAAATTTTTTGAATCGATATTGAAAACGGATTTTGTCGGTGATAGAATAATTGTGTACTGTTATATAAAAATTAAAAAATCCAACTTATTGTAAAGGAGAATTCAAAATGCAGGTTAAAATGAATGAATTTTTGTTTTCGATGATCCTTACCGAGCTTGAAGATGCCGTTGGCGTTGAAAACTGTTCGGTAAGACAGATCGACAAAGTAACACACAGTGTTGACTACTATTGGTTGTCCCGTATGTGGGCAGACAGAGGTTGCCGTATGCCCGAGGCTGACTTTATCGTTTCGCCTAAGGACGCTACCGAGGTTTCTAAGGTAGTAAAGATTGCTAACTACTATAAGCTTCCCGTAACAACTTGGGGTGCAGGCGGCGGAACACAGGGCGGTGCAATACCCGTTTGCGGCGGTATCCTTCTTGACACAAAGAGAATGAATAAGATATACCAGGTTAATACCGAGGGTATGTACATAGAGTGTGGAACCGGAGCAATCTATAAGCACATTGAGTGGGCGGCAAACGAGGTAGGAAAGGCAACGATGCACTATCCTTCTTCCTTGACTTGCTCGACGGTCGGTGGATTCCTTGCTCACAGAGGTATCGGAGTTTGCTCAACTAAGTACGGTAAGATAGACGATATGGTGCTCCAGATGGAGGTAGTTCTTCCTAACGGTGATATCATTACGACCTCTCCTGCTCCCAAGCATGCGGCAGGACCTGACCTTAACCAGATATTTATCGGTTCTGAGGGAACTCTCGGTATTATAACAAAGGCACAGATAAGAATCTATGATCAGCCCGAGGAGAGAAGATTTAGAGGATTCCTCTTCCAGGATATGCACGGAGCTTTCCGGGCGAGTCGCGAGCTTTTGCAGAAGTTCAAGCCTTCCGTTATGCGTCTTTACGACGAGGCTGAAACCGCTTCTCTTATCAAGAAGATAGTAGGTGTTGAACGCAAGGGTGCGTTTATGAACATTGCTATCGAGGGATGCAAGGAAATGGTTGAGGTTGAGGAGAAGATACTTCTCGACACCTTCAAGAAGTACGGTGCAGAGGACCTCGGAAGCGAGTACGGAGAGAAGTGGTGGAAGGAAAAGATCACCTTCTTCTATCCCGGTCACATGATGGATATTCCTCAGATGTTCGGCACAATGGATACTATTGCTCCTTACGACAAGATCGAGGAGATCTACTGGGCAATGAAGGAAGCGATTGAAACCAACTTCCCGCAGGCAAAGTTTATCGCTCACTTCTCACACTGGTATGAGTGGGGCGCTATGGTTTACGATAGATTTATTATCGAAGGAAAGGATGTTCCCGAGGATCCCGTTGAGGCTCTTCGTCTTCACCAGGCGGTTTGGTCTTGTGGAGTTCGTGCGGCACTTGCACACGGCGGTGTAGTTAATGATCACCACGGTGTGGGCATCAAACTCGGTCGTCTTATGAAGGAGCAGTACGGTCCTGCAATGCAGGTATTTGAAGGACTTAAAAAGCAGCTTGACCCCAACGGAATTATGAATCCGTTCAAGCTCGGGCTTTGATAGGAGGTAGTGATCATGATAATGTCTGAAAAAGGTAAACAGCACGTTGATTCTTGTCGTTTTTGTTGGATGTGCCATCATATTTGTCCTATAGGAAATGCTACAGGACAC
>SVTX01000019.1 GCA_015063545.1 Oscillospiraceae bacterium
GCTGTTCCTTACCTGTACCCTTATCGCAAGCGGTTACGTTAACGATACCGTTAGCGTCGATGTCAAAGGTTACCTCGATCTGAGGAATTCCGCGGGGTGCGGGAGCAATACCGTCAAGGATGAAGCGTCCGAGAGTGGTATTGTAAGCCGCCATCTCACGCTCACCCTGAAGAACGTGAATTTCAACGGATGTCTGTCCGTCTGCCGCTGTGGAATATATCTGGCTCTTCTTTACGGGAATAGTAGTATTTCTGTCAATGATTCTGTTGAATACACCACCCATTGTCTCGATACCGAGAGAAAGAGGTGTTACGTCAAGAAGGAGAAGATCCTTTACGTCGCCGCCGAGCACGCCGCCCTGGATAGCTGCGCCGATTGCTACGCACTCATCGGGGTTGATTCCCTTGAAGGGCTCTTTGCCAATGAACTTCTTAACAGCATCCTGAACCGCGGGAATTCTTGTAGAACCGCCTACGAGAAGAACCTTATCAACCTGAGAAGCAGAAAGTCCGGAGTCGCGGAGAACCTGCTTTGTGGGGCCCATTGTAGCCTCAACGAGGTCAGATGTTATCTTGTCGAATTCAGCTCTTGTGAGTGTTGCTTCAAAGTGAAGAGGTCCGTCTGCGGTTGCGGTAATGAAAGGAAGGTTGATGTCTGCCGTAGTCATACCGGAAAGCTCGATCTTTGCCTTCTCTGCCGCATCCTTAAGTCTCTGAAGAACCATCTTATCGCGTCGAAGATCAACACCGTTTTCCTTCTGGAACTTATTTGCCATCCAGTCGATAATTCTCTGGTCGAAGTCATCACCGCCGAGCTTGTTGTTACCTGCGGTTGCAAGAACCTCAAATACACCGTCGGAAATTTCAAGCAAGGATACGTCGAACGTACCGCCGCCAAGGTCGAATACCATGATCTTCTGATCATTTTCCTTATCAATGCCGAATGCAAGAGCTGCCGCTGTGGGCTCGTTGATAATTCTCTTAACCTCAAGTCCTGCGATCTTACCTGCATCCTTTGTTGCCTGTCTCTGCGCATCTGTAAAGTATGCGGGAACGGTGATTACCGCCTCGGTGACAGGTGCGCCGAGATAGCTCTCTGCGTCAGCCTTGAGCTTCTGGAGAATCATTGCGGATATCTCCTGGGGTGTGTATGTCTTGCCGTCGATGGTTACCTTCTTGTCTGTACCCATATCTCTCTTAATGGAGATAACAGTTCTGTCGGGGTTTGTGATGGACTGTCTCTTTGCGACCTGTCCTACCATTCTCTCTCCTGTCTTAGAGAATGCAACTACCGAGGGAGTTGTTCTCGCGCCTTCGGGATTGGGGATAACGATAGGCTCGCTGCCCTCATATACCGCTACGCAAGAGTTTGTTGTACCTAAGTCTATACCAATGATCTTTCCCATAATTAATTTCCTCCTATGGTTGTTTTATGTTTTAATATTTTGTGTTTTGTTTTCTTTTTTAGTTTGCAACGGTTACCATTGCATATCTGAGTATTCTGTCGCCCTTGGCGTATCCCTTTTGGAACACGTCAACTATAACGCCCTCCTCAAGGCTCTCGTCCTCAACGTGCATTACCGCGTTGTGACGGTTGGGATCAAACTGCTCGCCCCGCTCTCCAAAGCTTACAACGCCCATTTTTGTAAGAGCGTCAGCCGCGCTCTTGAGTATCATTTCAACTCCCTTTGACACCTTCTCAGCGTCCTTATATTCAGCCGCCTTCTCAAGATTGTCGATGATGGGGAGAATGGACTTGAGCGCATCTGCATACGCGTCGGCGTAGATGCTCTCCTTTTCCTTCGCGCTTCTCTTGCGGAAGTTATCGTATTCCGCCATCATGCGAAGGTATTTGTCTGTCGTCTCGGCACATTCCTGCGTCCTTTCTTCAAGCGCGGCTTCGCACTCAGAAAGTCTTTTTTCAAGCTCCTTGACCTTCTTTTTTTCGGTCTTGTCGGACTTTTTTGTTTCTTCCTCTGCGACCTCTACAGTCTCTGCCATCTCCTCGGCCGCTGTCGTATCGTTTATGTCGTTCTCTTGTTCGATGTTCTTGTTTTCCAACTTTAAGTTTCCTCCTTCTTACCTTCCTCGCCAGAGTCAGCAAGGCTTATCTCCAGATCAAGTCCCTCGTTGATAACGCTTTCAACATTATCCGCCAGTCCCTCGATAGTGGCGACCACCTTGGCGTAATCCATTCGTCTGGGTCCTATAATTCCTATCGCCCCTATTCTCTTGCCGCCGCGGACGACGGGCTTGAATACGAGCGCGGAATTGTTCATGACCTTAACCGAGGATTCCGAGCCTATGACTACGTTTATTCCATCGCTTTCGGGAGTTGAGACAAGGTCAAGTATCTCATCCTTATTCTCAAGCACTCCGAGAAGCTCGCGAAGCTGTTCTTTGTTGCTGTATTCGGGATATTGGAGAAGTCTGTCCATTCCGCTGACCTTGAGATCACCGTCGTCAAGCTCTCCCATACTCTCGTAGATTATCTTCATGATAGGTCCTACGATGTATGACTTATCTCCCATCGCCGCCTCAAGCTCCATGATTATCGGAAGCGTTATCTCGTTTGCCGTAAGCCCCGAAATGTTATCATTGAGCGCGTTCGCGAGATCGCTTGCGGTGAGCTGACTTATCGCGTTCTCCAGCGTTATTCTCTTGGTGCTTATCGCGCTGTGATTGCTTATCATGACAAGTAAGAGGCTGTGTTTATCTACGTATATAACGTCGAATCTCTTAATACTAACGCTTGACGCCTTGGGCTTTATCAAAAAGCTCGTATAATTCGTAAGATTTCCCGCAAGCTTTGACGCAGTGAGAAGTATTTGGTCAAGCTCGGTCATCTTTGAGATAAGCAGCTTGTTTATCTCGTTTATCTCTCTCGCAGTCATTGAGTAGCTCTCAATAAGCGAGTCAACGTAAAATCTGTATCCCAGCTCACTTGGCACTCTTCCCGACGAGGTGTGAGGCTGTTCAAGATATCCCATCTCCTCAAGCTCTGCCATCTCGTTTCTGATGGTAGCAGACGAGCAGGTCAAGTGCTCATTCTGCATAATGTACTTCGAGCCAACGGGTTCTCCCGCCGCAATATGCGCATCTACTATAGTTTTTAATATAAGCTTTTTTCTTTCGCTTAATTCTCCGCTATTCTTTATTGCCACCGCAGCACTGACCTCCTTTGTTTCCACTTGTTAGTTTTTAGCACTCAAAACACGCGAGTGCTAACCTTACGCTAATAATTTATCACTTTTGAAGCGTATTGTCAACCCCTTCAGCCACTTTTTTTGTGAACTTTTTGTAAACAGTGCTAATTTTCAATCAAAAAAGGCAGGAGCGTGCGATCAGCGCAAAATTCACCTGCCTTTGTGGCTTGTTCTTAAAATTCATAGTCATAGTATATCAGCACTACCCTGTCATCTTTTATTGAAAAATTAAGGGTTGTGCGCCCTTTTTGGTATGCTATTCCGGTTGGATACTCCAAAAAATCCTCTCCGTATGCGGAAATAACTTCTTTGCGTTGCGAGCCTATCGTTATACCTTTTGACGTACGTAGCATATCATCGGTTACTGTAACTGTATCTATAAGCTCTCTGTTGTTTATATTAACGGTCTTTATTTTAAAACTGCCATACTCATACACACATACAATTTCATTACTGCCGCATCCCGCCTTTTCCCGAGATAAAAAAGCAGGCTTCCCCAGCTTTTCGATAATTAGCGAAGCCTCTCCGCCGGGAGATATCTCAACGTCGCCTACATTCAATACGTATACATCACCCTCCGGTTTTTCCGTTTCCTTAGCGCATCCGACAAGCATCATAACACTTATTATCGCCGTCACAAGCAAAATCGCTCTATATGCTATTGTTTCTTTCCTCATAATACTTCTTTACCTTTTGCTCCCAAATTTCACACATTTGTTGATTGCCTCTCAAATCTTCCAAGCCATATTTCGAGGATAGTAATTCCCCAAAATATTCCGAAAGCTTCTCCGCGCCCCAAACGTTCAGATGAATACCTTCATCATACGTGTCGGTATCCCAATTTATTTTCAAAGCCTCATTATTCATAAAATTATAGTAATCCAACCCGAAATTATCCGCATATTCACAAATCTGCTCATCCCACTCGTCATACCACCAGAACCTCACAGACCTCGTAGGCGATTTTATGAGAATCAGCCGAATGCCCCGACTTTCACACAGCGCTCTTGTTTTATCAAGATAATCAAATGCCATTTGCGGCAATGTTGGTTCATACAAAAACCTCTCCGCCTCGTTTCGTATTGCCTCGTAGTTATTTTCTGCTCCGTTTATCTCGGTATGCATTAAATATCCGTTGTGTGAGACCTGCGGTCGCTTGAACACATATTTTACGTCTTCAAAGGACAGCTCCTTCCAACGGCTGTGAAACCGCAGTATTGGAAAATAGTAGGACAACACACTCTCTCCATCAGTCAGTGAAGCCAGTATCGCCCTGTGCTTTGAGCTTGACGGTTTCATGCCGTCAAGCGTCATGCGGTTGTACTCCTCCTTTTGAGGTTCACCGTATTTCATCGCAAAGACGTTCAAAACTACTATCTGAGGTGTCTCATATCGGAGTATATCCTCTAACAGATAATAAGATTGCCATATAAGCTGTTGCGCGCTTCCGCGCACGTATGAGGTTATTCCGCATCTCTCCCAAAGTATGGGTGGCACAAAGGACTCATAAACCTCACAGTCTCCCAGAAACACTACCTGATGCTCTCTGTTTTTATCTGCTTCGTTATAGTATTCTGCAACCAACGCGCCTTCTCTTGACAAACTAACGTATTTGGGCATCAGCAACAGCGACATAAAATGCAATACTGCACCCGTTATAAGTACAGTAATAAACAACCACGCAAATATTCTTTTTTTCATACAGTACCTCTAAAATTGATTGTAAATAAAATTAGACCCTTCAAAGCCAAGTCCGTAATTTCCAAATATTACGATTGCAACAAACAAAGCCCCAACGCAAAGAAAAAACGTCCGGGGGCGCTCGGTTATTTTGTATCGCAGAGGACTGCCTGCCCTCTCCCGATAGCTACTGACAAATAAAACAAGCGCAAGGCAAAGCAGTATAAGAAAATATTCGGAAGATTTCATTCCCAGTCGCAAAAAACCGCCTCTGACAAATCTTCTCCATCCTTCAGCATCCGTGAAAATACTGAATATCCGCGAAAACGTCTCTCCAACATTTCTGTAGCAATCCAAAAGTCTTATAGCACCAATTAAAAAGAACGTTCTTACCCGACAAAACAGGGTGTAAGCATATGATGAATGAACCCTCGGAGCGAACTGTGCAAAGCGCGAGTATAAGGGGTCAAGCTCCATGGAGATAAGCATTACAGTGGCATTAAGAAGTCCCCACACGGCAAAATTTGCCCCCGCCCCGTGCCACATTCCCGTAAGCAGCCATGTGAACAATGTTGCAATATATACGGGAATGCGGCGCGCAAAGGATCTGCCGAATTTTGATCGGATTTTCTTGGATAATTTTTGCATGGGCAAGCAGATTGATAAAGGATAAAAAACGTAATTTTGAAACCACGCTCCAAGGGTGATATGCCAGCGTTTCCAATATTCCTTTACAGAGGTAGAGGCGAAAGGTCTGTTGAAATTTTCGCGCATTTCTATACCCAGCATCTCGCCTGTGCCTATGGCAATATCCATGCCTCCGCTGAAGTCATTGTATAGCTGTGCCGTATATACAACAATAAGGAATGTAACATAACCGCCGCCAAAGCTTTCGGGATATTCAATTATACTTTTGCTTACAATCGCCAATGTATCGGCTATGACCAGTTTTTTAAAATATCCCCAAACCACGCGCAACATACCCGAAGAAATATTTTTCCAGCGCGCTTCGTGTCCTTCATACAGTTGCTCCGCCAATTCATCATGCCGTGAAATAGGACCTTGTATAAGCTGAGGAAAAAAAGATACAAAAAGAAGAAGTTTAAAATAATTTTTTTCCGCATCGGCTTTGTTTCGGTAAACATCTATGATATACCCCATGGTCTGAAATGTATAAAAAGATATACCCACAGGAAGCAAAACATCATATTGGGGAATTTCGTATCCACTGTTTGTCAGATGAAAAATTCTGTCTGCACCAAGCAACGCGGCATCTATATACTTAAGCACGAACAGAATACCGAAATTTAAGATCAGAACGGTTATCATAATGGCCTTTTTGTATCCGCGCTTCCCCCTGCTTTTCCCGCCGACGGGCACCGCAGCCTCACCTCCAATAAGCAAACCCGCCAAATAAGCCGACATCGAGGTTATTAGTATATACGGAATACATCTGAAACAAGTCAAAATATAAAACGATACGCTTGCAACAGTTAACAGTATCCACTGATATTTATGGGGTAACAGATAGTATGAGATCACCGTAACAAAAAGGAACAAAACATATTCTACGGATGTAACAGACATAGCATTTAATTATTTTTGAAGCCGATTTATAAGCTCATATATGGCCTTTGCAGAGTTAAAGTTTTCCGGCGTTATCTCCTCCGGCGGAATAATTACGTCAAATTCATCGTTGATCTCGGTTATCAGAGCAACTATATCAAGTGAATTCAAAAAGTCATTGTCCACAAGTCCCGATTGATTTTCAAAATCTATGCCCGGGCGTATTTCTTTAAGTATCTGAACAAGTTTATCCATAGCCTATCCCGTTTATTTTTCCTTCGTTCCGTTATTTTTCATCTGCCGTGTCATGTCCAAAAGTTGTTGCCTGTCTAATTTTCCATTACATGTCATAGGAAAGCATTCAATGCGCACCAGATCTTTCGGGAGCATATATTTCGGCAAAACTTCCTTCATATGTTGTCTCACATCCTCGGAAGCGCAGTTGCCCGTGTAGTACATAGTAATTTTTTCTCCGTCATAAACACAGCAAGCTCTTGCAATTCCGGAAAATCCGGATGCCACAGTCTCGATTTCACCAAGCTCTATTCGATACCCCATATGCTTTATCTGATGATCCGTGCGACCGACAAACACAAGCTCACCGCATGAATTATACCTTGCAATATCCCCGGTTTTGTATACAGTGTCGGGATATAAGGTGTTAGTGGGATCCTGAACAAATGCTTCGGCATTTTTATCACCGTCTCGCACATATCCGAGACTCACACAACTACCCCGAATATACATCTCTCCACCCCGACACTCCGATGCTTTCGGGTTGTTACTGTCAAAAAGAATTATTTGGGTGTTTCTGAACGGTCTGCCTATAGGTATAGCTTCATCTTTCCCAAGCTCTCTGTCCGCCTTCCAAAAGCACGACATGCCGGTAGCTTCAGTTGGGCCGTAAAGGTTAAAAAACACTGCTTCGGGGCACGCGCGTCTCCATCTGTCGTAATCCTTTCGCAAGAACACCTCGCTACCAAAGCATATTATTTTGAGATGCTTTGGGGCATGATTCTCCAACGCACCCAAAGATGATATGAGCATAAGTGCAGATGCAGTCCAGCATATCGTATTCACCTTATGCTCATTGAGATAACGGCAAAGTTGTACAGGAGACATAAACATTTTTCTGCTAAGGAGATGAACTGTACCGCCAAGCTTAACAGTGGGCATGATCTCCTTTATTGGCGCGTCAAAATAAAGCGGCGCCTGATTGGCAAATACGGAGTTATGATTAAATCCTATGGCTTCGCACAACGCTTCTGTATAATCTATGACAGATCGGTGGCACACGACCACGCCCTTAGGCTCCCCCGTCGATCCCGACGTAAATACCGCATATACGGCATCCTTGTCTGTATGCTTATCCCTGATATTATCTAACAAGGCATTATCTTGCCTGTAACGATAAATATCATCATACTCAAATATCTCACACTCACCGCATATTCCGCGTGCCGCAACAAGATTTTGCGAACTGCATATTACCGCCCTTACTCTGCATTTGCTAATTATTTTTCTTATTCTTTCCGGCGGCATCTCCGAATCAAGAGATACATAAAAACACCCTGAATATATCACTCCGAAAAATGCCGCCACTGTCGTGGGATGCTTATCCATAAATACCGCGACAGGCTCTTTAAAATATCCTCTCTGAGCCAAGAAACTTCCTATGGATCTTGCAATTTCCGACAACTCAGAAAAGCTGACATTGTCCTCTCCGTTTGAAAAAGCTATTTTTTTGGGATATCTGTCTGCCGTATTTTCAAGATATTCAAGAATATTCGTCTGATACATAATACTCCTTACCGATTTATGCTTATGTGGGTTATCTTTTCATCAGATACTTTGGGGAATTTCTCCCTATCATATAGGTAAAAATATCTGTCCTCTTTTTTACCAGTGCATTCTGCCCGAAATTGATTATAAAGCTCAAGCTGAGCGTCAGTCATCAAGCATCCCATCATGTACAGATCGGGCAATAGCCTCGTACAGTCAAAATGATACCATTTCGGTTGCTGTGCCGTTCCTATATTTACCATATTCCAAAAATGAGTATCTGCGGTCTTTCCTTCACTTCTTTTTATAGTCAGATATTCTATGCCGAAATATTCAAAAAAAGCTTCGGCGACAGAACAGTACGTAAAGCAATCTCCGCGCAAATTTATAAGTCCGTAATATGCTGCCTCTCTCCACTCGCTAAATTCACCATTGTCGCAATATTCGATCGCTCCCCGTATATATTTGTAAATGCTCCTGCATTTTTCTTCGGTATCCATTTCAGACGTAATGATTTGCTCGGATATCCGCGCTATTTCCGAAAAAAGCTCATCTTCACTTATCCTTGGCAAAGTCAACTCCAGCGCAATATCTCTGATCCGTGTGTTTCGATGTTTGTCAGTGGCTATAACGCGCACGGTGTATATTCCCGGTTTATATATGTTTGTTTTGGAAGTGTCTATTTTGACGCTTATTTGCCCCTTTGCGGAGTGATCGTCAAAAACGTTCAAATATTCTCTATAGGCAACACCTTGTCCAACGTAAGCGCTTATCCTATCAGAACCGCCATTTATCTCAATTATCGGCGGTGAAATGTCATATACGTCAGATACACATGCGGTAGCACATAAAAATACCACGATCATACCTACCGCAAAACTCAGAACTTGTCTTAATGTTTTTGGATTTCCGTCGCGCACCATAAGTAACCCTCCGCAAGCCTACAGCTCAGTTATATTGTTGACATTTTTTCTTTTATTCATAACAGTTATTGACACAATTTCAAACGAATAAAAAAAATTTAAGAATTTTATAAAAAACTATTGACATATCAAAAAAAGAATGATATAATCTGTAAAGTAATTTACTTTACACTTAAGATCAGAGGTGTAATATCATGTTTGAGAAGAATCTGGAAATTGCTTTTCTCCTTGATTTTTACGGTGATATACTGACACAGCGAAAAAAAGACGCGTTGGATTTTTATTATAATGATGACATGTCCCTTTCGGAAATCGCCGAAGAGATGTCCATCTCGCGTCAAGGTGTGCGAGATATCATAAAAAAAGCCGAAGAAGAATTATTCTTTTATGAGGAAAAACTCGGACTTGCGAGAAAGTTCAAAAATGCTCAGTCACACGCAAAAAAAGCACTGGCTCTTTGCGAGGCTGAAGAAGTTTCGGATACTGTCAAAAATGAGATACGCAAGCTTATTGAGAGCGTAGGTTAATGGGCGGTAACGCCAAAGGAGGTAAGAACAATGTCTATGTTTCAGAGCTTAAGCGAAAAGCTTGAGAATGCCTTCAGAAAATTCAAAAACAAGGGAAAACTCACGGAAGCCGACGTCAAGGCGGGAATGCGAGAGATAAAACTCGCGCTTCTCGAGGCTGACGTAAACTTCAAGGTCGTTCGTGATTTTATAAAAACAGTTTCAGAAAGAGCTGTCGGTGTCGAGGTGCTTGAATCTCTCAACCCCGGTCAGCAGGTGATAAAAATAGTTTGCGAGGAGCTGACGTCTCTTATGGGTTCAACTCACGCAAAGCTTGAAATATCCTCAAAGCCCCCCACAATTATCATGATGGTAGGTCTTCAGGGCGCAGGTAAGACAACGCACGCCGGTAAGCTTGCGGGGATGTTCAAAAAACAGGGCAAAAATCCCCTGCTCGTTGCCTGTGACATTTACCGTCCCGCCGCTATAAAGCAGCTTGAGGTCGTGGGCGAGAAACTTTCAATTCCCGTTTTCCAGATGGGCGACAAGGTATCCCCTGTCAAGATCGCTCAGGAAGGTATTAAATTCGCAAATCAAAAAGGATATGACATGGTGTTTATAGACACCGCTGGACGCCTTCAGATAGATGAGTTTCTTATGAAGGAACTTACCAACATTAAAGAGGCGATCCATCCCACCGAAATTCTTTTGACGGTCGACTCAATGATAGGTCAGGAATCCGTAAACGTTGCGGAAACGTTTAACGAGCTTCTCGATATCACGGGCGTAATTCTTACAAAGCTTGACGGTGATACCAGAGGTGGCGCGGCACTGTCTATAAGATACGTTACAGGCAAGCCTATAAAATACGTTGGTATGGGAGAAAAGCTTGATGCTATTGAGCCCTTCCATCCTGACAGAATGGCTCGCAGAATTCTCGGCATGGGAGACGTGCTCACTCTTATTGATAAGGCGCAGGCGCAGTTTGACGAGAAAAAGGCGGCAGAGCTTGAGCAAAAACTCCGTCAGTCTATATTTACGCTTGACGATTATCTTGATCAGATGCAGCAGCTCAAGGGCATGGGAAGTCTTGAACAGCTTGCCGGCATGATGCCCGGTATGAAGCCGGGTGCGCTCAAGGATGCTAAGCTTGATGAAAAAGTGCTTGTTCATCAAGAAGCTATTATCAAATCAATGACGCTCCGCGAGCGTGAACATCCCGAGATACTCAACGCATCAAGAAAAATACGTATCGCTAAAGGAAGCGGCACGAGCGTAGAAGAAGTAAACAAGCTGCTCAAGCAATACGAGCAGATCAAAAAAATGATGAAGCAATTTGCCGACATGGGTAAATCCAAACAAGGCAAAAAGGCTTTGGGTAAGATGAAGTTCCCGTTCTGAGATAAAAACTTCACATAATATTTGCTGTTATCGCGTAAGGCGTAATGGATATAAAAAACATTTTTATTTATAATTTTTGGAGGACAAAAAAATGGTAAAGATCAGATTGAGAAGAATGGGTATGAAGAAGGCTCCTTTTTACAGAGTAGTTGTTGCTGACAGCCGTTACCCCAGAGATGGCCGTTTCATCGAGGAGATCGGTTACTACAACCCCACAACAGAGCCCGCTGAAATCAAGATTGACGCTGAGAAGGCTACTGAGTGGATCAAGAAGGGTGCACAGCCCACAGACACTGTAAAGTCTCTTCTTAAGAAGTCCGGCATCGTTGACTAAATAAGAGCCACCGGCAAAAACAAAATGCGGAATTTCTTTGAATCCAACACAAATTAACCGCACAAAGAACGGAGAAATTTATGGTAGACTTGAAAGAAACTTTACGCAATATTGCTGCTGCTATAGTTGACAATCCCGATGAGGTGACCGTTATCTGTAATGAAACGGAAAACGCAATCAATCTTACACTCAGCGTTGCACCCGACGATATGGGCATGGTTATAGGTAAGCATGGCCGCATCGCAAAAGCAATCAGAACTGTAATTAAGGCTGCGTCTGTAAACTGCGGCAAGAGAGTTAACGTAGATATTCGATAATTCTTTTCCAATATTGCCAAAAGAAAAATGCGTACCACCAATTGGTGTACGCATTTTTCTTTTTTATTTTGCTTCCATAAGGCGCGATATAAACATATACATTAGTGCCTTTTTGTCTTTATCGAGATTTTTGAAGCTTTTCATGACCGATGACACGCTTTTGAATTTTGCTTCGGAAATTTCCATTAAGGTCTTCGCACCCGTCTGATCTATTATTTCGCAAAATATCTTTACAAATTCACGTCTTTCATCCGGAGACATCTTCATTATTGAGTTATCAAAAAACTTGTTGTTTTTTTCACCGTCGCGAGATATTTTTTTGAGCGCGACAACTCCCGCACCCTTCACCTGCCAAGAAAAACAGTCGTGCTGATAGATCCCCCTGACATTGCTTTTGACTATAATTCTCTGTCCTCTGTTCTCAAACATCTGTCCCACAAGCGATGACTGCGGAATATAGTTTTTAACCTTCGGCTCTATCTTTTCAAACTCGGCAATATCTATAGCGTCAGCCAAAAATCCGGGACCGTCGTTGTTATATACCGTAATTATGCGTTCCTTAACAGTGTCATCACAATATGTTGCCGCATATTTTGCAAGGTTACCACCCTTTGAATGCCCGCCGACATATATTTTTTTATCGTGATATTTGTTTGCTACGCTCATCAGATACTCATGAGCGCACTTTTGAGAAGGAATTGACTCCAGATATGAGAGCTTAAAATCTTCCTTCCATCCCGCCAATGTATCGTCAGTTCCTCTGAAGGCAATAAACATTTCCGACTCGGACAAATGAAACGTAAGCGCGCAAAATTGCATTTCTTCACTGTAATCGATCCTGTTGACAAAATCGGATATCTCTACTTTGGAAAATCTATTACACCGTCCGGCTACCTCAAAAAGTTTTCGTATATCCTTTGACGGCAATATGGCTCCAAGTCTTATTTCCTTCTCGCTGATGTTTGAGCAAAATTCATCCGATGCAAGCGAAAGAGAAAATCTCACGTTGGGATTATAATTCAAAAATATTCGGTTCATATCGATATACGATAGCATACAAAAAATAAAATTGTCAACAGAATTAAGTCTGTTCTCCTTAAATGTAAGATCTCCTCGCCATGCGATATAATCAAATACGTTCGACATAGATTTTCTCCTCTCTCGTTTTTATTCTACGGTGACACTCTTGGCAAGATTTCGCGGCTTGTCAACATCCATTCCCTTCGCCACACAAACGTAATATGCCAAAAGCTGAAGCGGTATAATTGCCAGACTCGGCGCAAAAAAATCGTCCGTCGACGGTATGCTCACCATCACATCTGCGACCTCGCTCATCTGTTCAAGGCAATTATTGCTTATCCCTATCACGTATGCTCCGCGGCTTTTTACCTCTTGAATATTGCTCAGCGTTTTTTCTGCGAGCCGGCGTTGAGTGATAATACCTATAACAACAGAGCCATTCTCTATAAGACTGATGGTTCCGTGTTTGAGTTCACCCGCAGCATACGCTTCAGAATGAATATAGCTTATTTCCTTAAGCTTCAGGCTTCCCTCCATGGCCACCGCACAGTCCACACCTCTTCCAATATAAAACGCATGGTGACTGCCGGATATGGCTACCGCCAGATCTTTTATTTTCTCGGAGCATTTTATGCACTCGCGTATCCTTTCGGGAAGCTCTGAAAGCTCTCCAATATAGCTTTTGTATTTCTGTTCGGATATCATGTTCTTGACATACGCAAGCTGGATTGCGATAAGATATATTACCGCGAGCTGGGCGCTGTATGCCTTGGTGGTCGCGACCGATATTTCGGGGCCCGCACAAGTGTACAAAACGCCATCCGCCTCTCTTGCGATAGCTGATCCTTGAACATTAACTATGGCCAGAGAAAAAACGCCTGATTCTTTTGCGCGTCGCAATGCCGCTAAAGTATCGGCAGTCTCTCCGGACTGGGATATTACTATAACCATAGAGCTCGGCTCTAACCTTATATTTCTGTATCGGAATTCCGATGCTATCTCTGTCTCTACTGACATAGACGTTAGATTTTCTATTTGATATTTAGCTATTTGTGCAGCATGATAGGCAGATCCGCAACCGAGAATATATATTCTATTGATACCCTTTATGTGCGAATCATTAAGTTGTGAGATACCAAGATCTATTTTGCCGTTTTGTATATAACGTTCGAGCGTTTGTTGAACTACCTTGGGCTGCTCCTCTATTTCCTTGATCATATAGTGATCGTACTCACCCTTGTCAGACGAATTGCTGTCCCAGGCGATCTCGGAAGGCACTTTGGATACAGGTTCAAGATCAATATTCAGAAAGCTTACTCCGTCGCGCGTGATCATGGCAAGCTCCATATTGTTCAAATAATATATTTTTTTGGTGTATGCCAGAATTGCATGAGTATCCGACGCAATAAGGTATCCGTCATTTGCATCTCCAACCACAAGGGGGCTGTCATTTCTTGCAGCAAAAACAATGTCCGGATAATCCTCAAACATTATTCCGAATGCAAAAGATCCCTTTATACGAAGCATAGTGGCGGCAATAGCTTTTTGGGGATCATTACCGTTTTTTCGATAATAATACGCCAGCATATTTGCCGCCACCTCGGTATCCGTTGCCGAGACAAAAGTAAAACCTCTCTGCTTGAGTTTTTCCTTTTGCTCCGCATAGTTTTCAATTATTCCGTTGTGAACAACTACGACCTTGCCGTCACAACTGACATGAGGATGGGAGTTAACACCGGAGGGCTCTCCGTGTGTTGCCCATCTTGTATGTCCTATACCGCAGCGTCCCCGTATCGTTCTCCCGCTATCAGTTTTAGCTACAAGAACTTCAAGCTTGCCGCTTGTCTTTACAACACTTATTTGTTTTTGATCGTCTCTTACTGCTATTCCTGCGGAGTCGTATCCTCGGTATTGAAGTTTGTCAAGCCCCTCCAAAAGCAACGGCGCGGCTTGCCTGTCACCGACGTATCCGATTATTCCACACACATCTTCTCCGTTCTGCCGCTATGCGGCGTCAGTTTTATTTAAGAAGAAGACCGCATGCCGCGATAGCATCAATAACTATCTTTATGCACTTGTTGCACATTTCAATATCCTCTGCCTCAGCCATGACGCGTACCAAAGGTTCAGTTCCCGATTCTCTTACGAGCATTCTTCCGTTGCCCTCGATTATAGACTCTGCCTTTTTAATAGCCTCAAGAACAAACTGAGCATTCATGACCGCGCTCTTATCCTTTACACGTACGTTTTTGAGTACCTGAGGATATATAACTACGGGCTCGGCAAGCTTGGAGAGAGTTTCCTTCTTCTCAAGCATAACCTCCATCATCTTCAGAGACGTGAGTATTCCGTCACCCGTGGATGCGTGTCTTCTGAATATAATATGCCCTGATTGTTCGCCACCAATACAGTTATTATGAGCTGACATGTAATCATTTACGTTTTTGTCACCGACAGCTGTCTTTGCATATTCAATACCCTCCTCATCAAGAGCCTTGAAAAGTCCACAGTTTGACATAACAGTCGCAACAACGGTATTGTTTGTGAGTTTTCCCTGCTCCTTGAGGTATTTTGCGTAAATATACATTATCTTGTCGCCGTCAACGACCTGTCCCTTTTCATCAACACAAAGGCATCTGTCCGCATCTCCGTCATAAGCAAAACCAACATCCATTCCGTTGTCAATAACGTACTTACAAAGTCCTTCTATATGAGTACTTCCCGCATCCTTGTTGATGTTCGTTCCGTCGGGCTCACAGTTGATAACATAAGTCTTTGCTCCGAGAGCCTCGAATACCGATCTTGCGATAGCACAAGCACTTCCGTTTGCACAGTCAAGAGCAACCTTCTTTCCCTTGAAGGAATGACGGCAAAGGGATATAAGATATCCTACGTAGCGGTGTCTTCCTGCAATATAGTCAACCGTGCGTCCGATGTTTTCTCTTGTTGCGTAAGGAACCTCTCCTCTTATTCCATCCAGATAATCCTCGATCTGGGCAATAAGAGAATCGTCCATCTTTTCTCCTGCGGAGTTGATGATCTTAAGTCCGTTGTCGTAATAAGGATTGTGGCTTGCGGAGATCATAATACCGCAGTCAAAGTTATCGCACTTTGCAATATAAGCAACAGAGGGTGTCGTGGTAACATGCAATAAATATGCATCAGAGCCCGATGCCGTAATTCCGGATGCGAGTGCGTATTCAAACATATAAGAAGAACGTCTTGTGTCTTTACCTATAACGATACGCGCTCTTTCGCCTCTCTTTTTTGCTTCCTGTCCGTAATACCAACCAAGGAATTTACCGACCTTGTATGCATGAGCTGCGGTAAGAGTAACATTTGCTTCTCCTCTGAAGCCATCTGTACCAAAATACTTTCCCATAAAATTTCTCCTGAATTGAAAATTAATTAAATTTTTTGTGATTTTGCTATTATTTTGCCGCCGGTTTTATAAATGGAGTTTGCGGGTATTACTCCTCGGGTAGAGCTGATAGGATACACCGCCGAATTTCTTCCGATAACTGTTCCGGGATTAAGAACGGAATTGCATCCAACCTCGACGAAATCGCCAAGCGCTGCCCCTACCTTCTTCATTCCGGTATCAATATCCGTGCCGCTTGCGGCATCCTTGATATGCACGTGTGTCTTATCTGACTTTACGTTACTCGTGATAGAGCCTGCGCCCATGTGAGATTTATATCCGAGGATACTGTCACCCACATAGTTGTAATGCGGCACCTGAACTCCGTCAAAGAGAATTACGTTTTTAAGCTCTGTGGAGTTACCTACCACGCAACCGTCTCCCACGAGAGCACTTCCTCTGATAAACGCACCGGGACGCACCTCGGTATTATGTCCTATAATGCAAGGACCGCCTATATACGCATTGGGATATATCTTTGCGCTTTTAGATATCCAGATACCCTCGCCTTTATAATCATATTCCGAAGGATCAAGGGTTTCTCCTATCTCAAGGATAAGATTCTTGATGCCGGGAAGCGCCTCCCACGGGTAGGTATATCCCGACAGATATTCTGCTGCCTTTGTGTGTGTCAGATCAAAAAGATCCGCTATTTTTATCTCAGGCATATTTTTCCCTCTTTTCAAAGTATAGAATTGGCAATTTTTGTTACCTTATGCATTATATCACAAATAAGCACCAAAGTCAACAAAAAATTTTCGAATGTATACTATATGTGAAAAAATGCGGGAACATTTCTGCTCCCGCATATTCCGTTATTTTAACTCAACTATGGTAACCCCTCCGTCACCTTCCCCCCACTGTCCTATGCGGAAAGAAGCAATTCTCTTATCCATACGCAAAAAGCCCCACAGTGCATTCTTTAACGCTCCCGTGCCCTTTCCGTGTATAAGTCTTACTCGGTCTATACCCGCAAGCATAGCCTCGTCAAAATATTTGTCAACGGTAAGCCATGCCTCGTCTCCCGTCATACCTCTCAGGTCTATTTCATCCTTGAATAAAGTGTTGCGTGTCACGGTAACTCCGGAATTTTTAGGCTTTTGCTGTTTGACCTTACCGCTGTCAGATTTGTTTCTTATTCTCAGATCCTTTATATTGACACGGGTTCTGAAAACTCCCGCCTGTATCTGTACGTTACCGGATTTGTCCATATCAGACGTAACCTGAGCATCCTTGCCAAGAGACATGACGAACACCTCATCTCCCTTTTTGACCTTTTCGGGACGCATCATACTGTCATCCTCTTTGATCTCGTCAACGGGATTGTACTTGTCCTCATTTGCGCGGATATGCTCACGCACAGCCCTACGTGTTCTGGCAATCTCGTCGCCGAGATTTTCGGCATCTTTTTTCTTGCGGAGCTTATCCATTTCCTCAAGAATGTAATCACTTGATGCCTTTGCCGATGCCATTATGGCCGCTGCTTTCTGCTGGGATTTTTGGAACTCTCGCTCAGATATTTCAAGCTTCTGCTTTATCTGTTTTTCAGCCTCGATCTTAAATTTCTCATAATCATTTCGCATTTGCTCGGCTTCCGCGCGGTATTTCTCCATCTCAAGTCGACTTTGCTCAAGCTGACCGATAACGTCCTCGAATTTTCTGTTATTTGAGCTTACATGCTCCTGCGCATGGGATATGATCTCACTTGAGAGTCCAAGCTTTTCGGATATCGCAAAAGCATTGGATTTTCCGGGCGCGCCGATAATAAGCTTATACGTAGGTTTCAGAGTTTCAACGTCAAATTCACACGATGCGTTTCTCACACCGGGGGTATCAAGCGCGTAAGCTTTAAGCTCCGCATAATGCGTTGTAGCAGCACAAAGAGCACCCTTGCCCCTCACATAATCTATTATAGATACCGCAAGCGCCGCGCCCTCAATGGGATCCGTACCCACTCCAAGCTCATCAAAAAGCACTAGAGATCTTTCGGTAACGTCATCAAGGAATGACACGATGTTTACCATGTGCGAAGAAAACGTAGACAGCGACTGCTCAATGCTCTGCTCGTCGCCAATATCAACGAGGATATTTTCAAAAAGGCAAACCGACGAACCCTCATCACAAGGAATATGGAGTCCCGATTGCGCCATAAGCGCAAAGAGTCCGAGAGTTTTAAGAGTTACGGTCTTTCCGCCCGTATTGGGACCTGTTATTATCATAGTATCGAAATCTGCACCGATGCGCACGTTTATTGGAACTACCGCGCTCTTGTCTATCAATGGGTGGCGGGCGCGTTTCAGCTCAAACACCTTATCGGGATTTATCGCTGGCGACGTTCCCCTTATGGCAACAGACATCTGCGCACACGCAAAATAGAACGAGAGATCCGTGATATTCTTATAGTCAAGCCATATCTTATCCGAATAATCCGCAACGCAAGAGGAAAGCTCGTACAAAATCCGCTCTATTTCGTGCTCCTCCTTGGACGCCAGCACACGAAGCTCATTGTTTGCTTCGACTACCTGCGCGGGCTCGACAAATATGGTCGCGCCTGAGGACGAGGTATCGTGTATCAAGCCCTTGATCTCATTTTTGCATTCCGCTTTGACGGGTATTACGTATCTGCCGTTTCGTGTAGTTACGATATTTTCCTGAAGGTACTTGGAATGCGCCCCACCCTGAACATACTTTTGCAGAGTTTCTTTGATCTTGTTGTTGGTTATTCTTATCTGACGACGGATATTTGCAAGCGTCTCGGAGGCTTCGTCGGCTATCATATCCTCGGAAATAATAGCTTTGAATATCTTATCCTCAAGCGTTCTGTTGGGTATAAGTCTGTCAAATATCACGTCGAGAGACGTATCAAAAATATGATTGCCGTAACAGTAATCGTGAAGCGTTCTTGCCGTTTTAAGAACTCTCGCAACATCAAGGAGTTCACTCGGTGCAAGAGTTGCACTCTTTTCGGCTCTTTCGCAGGATTCGGAGATATCTTTGATGCCACCAAAGCTCGGCATTCCTTTTTCGCCAAGCAGTCTTTTGGCATCTGTCGTGTATTTCTGCCTGCGAACCACTACATCCACGTCGTCGGAGGGCATAAGCATTCTTGCCATTACCTTTGCACCCTCTGTAGGCGCAAATTGGGCAAGCATATCACATATTTTATTGAATTCAAGCGAGTTCAACGTCTTAACGGTGAATCCCATAAATTATTCCCTCCTGCTTCAATTTATTTGCAAAGTGTCTCGCCTTTGTCGGCAAGCGTCTGAGCGTCTATCTTTGCACTCTTGTAAATGTGTTCGCTCTTGTCCTGTATCACAAAGCTGTCATCAGGCGCAGCTATATCGTATTTTATGTCCGTCCATGTTCCGAGCATGCGTAATTTTTCGGCAAGCATCATTCCAAATCCGCCCGCCTTTATCTCCTCCTCTACGAATACAACCGCGCGTGGAGAAGCTTCTTTGATCATGCTCTCGATCTCTTTCGCAAGTCTATCGTATGGACGTATATATTCGCACAAAACAACCTTTGCGCTAATACCGCGAGAATTCAGTATTTCCTTCGCTCTCAAGCATTCGGACGCTACTCTGCCGTGAGTTACGTACAGAACGTCGGCGCATCCGTCACAGTCTGCTCTGACACCTATGTAATCGCAGTTTGAGTCTTTATAAAATATCTCTTTTATTGCGTTGTCCACACAAGCCGACGGATATCTTATAGCGGCTATTCTGTTGCTTGCCAGTGATACGTCAAGCGAGGCTCTCAGACCTTCGTAGGTAACGGGAGAATATATATCAACACCGGGTATCTGCGAGAGAAATGCAACATCAAAAATTCCGTGGTGAGTAGCACCGTCTGCAGCATTAAGTCCTGCTCTGTCAATAGCAAATACCACAGGCAGCTTCTGCAAAGCAGCGTCGTGTATGATCTGGTCATATCCTCTCTGTAAAAATGTGGAATATACCGCGAACACAGGCTTATAACCGTTCGCGGAAAGCCCCGTGGCAAAGGTCACGGCGTGCTCCTCGGCTATGCCAACGTCAAAAAATCTGTCAGGGTATTTTTCGGAAAATTCATCAAGTCCCGTACCGGAGCTCATAGCAGCTGTTATAGCGCATATTTTTTCATCCTTCTGAGCCAGCTCACACATATACGAGCCAAATTCCGCCGAAAAACTTGAATTGTCCGTACACGCATCCACAGGACGGATCCCGTGATAGTCACCGGGGTTTTGCTCGGCGGGAGCATAACCCTTCCCCTTTTGCGTTTTAATATGGATCAAAACGCTCTCTCCGGCTTTTTTAGCCTCCTTGATAAGAGCATCAACGTCACCATATTTATTACCGTCAACGGGGCCAAGATAATAAAGTCCAAGATCCTCAAAATAGTTACTTCCGTAAAGCGCGTTCTTGAAAAATTTCTTTGTGGCGCGCACCGCGGAAAACAGCTTCTTACCCACCAAAGGCAATTTACGCAAAACCTTACCGGTAAATCTCTTAGCCCTGAAATATCCCTTTCTACGGCGTATCTTTGCCATATTCTTTGCAAAACGGCCAATGTTCTTGGAAATGGACATTTCATTCTCATTGAGAATTATTATGAGCTTCAAGCCCTTGCGGCAATTATTGAGGGCTTCGTGTATCATTCCGCCCGTATAAGCCCCATCGCCCATAACAACGACTGTATATGCGTCGCTTCCGGACAGCTTGTCCGCCTCGGCAAAACCCAAGCCCGCAGAAAGAGATGTCGAGCTGTGTCCTGCGCCAAAGCAGTCGTACTCACTCTCGCTTCTTTTTGTAAAGCCCGAAATACCGCCGTTCTTTCTTAAAGTGTGAAATTTATCGTATCTGCCCGTAAGTATCTTGTGTACGTAGCTCTGATGTCCTACGTCAAATATTATGTGATCGTGAGGCGCATCAAAGTTTTTATGCAACGCGACCGAAAGCTCAACCGCACCGAGATTTGACGCAAGATGCCCTCCGTTCTCGCTGACACGCTTAACAAGATAATCCCTTATTTCATCGCAAAGCTCAGGTATCTGCTCATCGGGAATTGCTTTGAGATCATCGGGAGAATTTATATTGCCAAGATATTTATATGAATCGAATGTTGTATCGCTGTTCACGTTGATTCTCTCCTTGCAAAATTCATACAGAGTTATTATATCACAATTTATGTGTTTTGTGAAGAGCTTTCGTAAAAAATGATATGTTTATTTAAAAAGGTCAGATATTTTGTCAAATCTCTTGACAAAATGGGATATAGTATATATAATTATAATATAATGCGAAAGTGTGTACTTTCGCAAATAATGAAAAAAGGAGACACATCTTTTAAAATGTTAACAGAAGGCGAAGGGCGAAGTTTACTGATAATCTTCATTGTCCTTGTATGCCTCAGCGCATATTTTTCATGTTCGGAGAGCGCGTTTTCTCTTATGAACAAAATCAGAGTAAAAAATATGGCTGACGAAGGTAACAAAAAAGCAAAAAAAGCCCTTTACATTTCAAACAATTTCGAAAAAGCACTTACAACTATTCTCATAGGCAATAACATAGTAAATATTGCCGCGGCATCTGTCGCAACGCTTATTGTGATGAATGCCTTGTCCAAATCTACAAATATTGACGAGGGAGCTCAAAGTGCAATTTCCACGGTAATCACCACGGCTATCATATTCCTTTTTGGAGAAATGATACCCAAAAGCCTTGCAAACGACAGACCTTTATGGGTTTCGCTCCGTTTTTCGGGAATAACGAAATTTATAATGAAGCTGTTTACACCGCTATCTGCGTTCTTCGGCATGATAACCAAACGCATAACTCGCCTGTTCAAGGGTGATGAGGAGCCTTCTATCACAGAAGAAGAACTCTACGACATCATTGATACTGCCGAGGAAGAGGGTGTTGTTGACGAAGATCAGAGTGATCTGTTCAAGTCGGCTATTGAATTTTCAGAAACCACGGCAGAAAACGTCATGACTATGCGAGGCGATATCGTAGGAATTGATATTTCCCTTACAAACGATGAGATCATGCTCATCATTCGTAACACAAATCACTCCCGTCTGCCCGTTTACGAAGGCGGGATCGATAATATAATCGGAACACTCCCTATAAGAAATTTTATTAAGGAGTATTACAAGGATCCGTCCTTGGATATAAGAACCATCCTCATACCTCCCTTTTTTGTAAAAGCAAACGCGAAAATAGATGACCTTCTCACAGTAATGCGTCAACATAAGTTCTATCTTGCGGTAGTCAGCGACGAAGAAGGTGAAACCATAGGAATAGTCACAATAGAGGACTTCTTGGAGGAGCTTGTGGGAGAAATATGGGATGAGGACGACGTTGTTGACCACAACTTTACAAAGCTTGGAGGCAACAAGTTCCGCGTAAACACAAAGATGATAGTTTCGGATGCCTTTGCAAGAATGCACTGTGATGAACCCGAAAATCATATAGCCGTTCGTCCTATTCTCTCGTGGATAATCGAGACTTTTGGAAAAATCCCCGATGAGGGCGACAGCTTTACCTACAGAAATCTTGAAATAACCGTTGACACAGTTGAAAACGGCAGAGTATCACACGTAGAGATAAGAATTATGAGTGATAGCGAGATCGCCGTGGAAAACTCTGCTTTCGCGGATGATGATCTCAAGATAGTGGGAGGTGAAGATATATTATGACATACCTTCCTTACCTCTTGATAATATTTGTTTGCTTGTTGTTCTCAGCATTCTTCTCGGGAAGCGAAATAGCTTTTAACACAGCTAACAGATCACGTCTCAAAAAGAGCGCTGACGCAGGCTCATCTACCGCCAGAATGGCTTATAATACGGCGGAAAATTTCACAACCTCCCTGTCCACTATACTTATAGGCAACAATCTTGCAAATATCGCGGCTTCTACCGCCGCTACGGTCATAGCAATAAAAATGTTCGTCAGATACGGCAACGGCAATGAAAGTCTTGCGTCCCTTGTATCTACGCTTGTTCTTACCTTTATTGTTTTGATATTCGGAGAAATAATCCCCAAGGTAATTTGCAAAAAATATGCAGACAAGGTTGCAAAAATCGTAGTTATACCCATAAAGGTATTGACTGTGTTACTTTACCCAATAGTATTTATAGTAACTTTGATCGTAAAACTCCTCTCCAAGATTTGGGGAAAAGAAAAAGCCGAAAACGCGCCCACAGTAACAGAGGATGAGCTTTCCACCATAATCGACACCGTCGAAGAGGAAGGCGTTATCGATGAAGATCAAAGCGAGCTTTTGCAGTCTACATTGGACTTCCAGGATACCACGGTCGAAGAAGTCATGACTGCGCGCATCAACATGGTAGATATCGATATAGAAGACGATCTGGAAAACATCGTTCAAACAATAGACGAGTCCAGATATTCACGAATTCCCGTATATGAGGATGATATCGACAATATAATCGGTATTCTCTATCTCAATCACTATTACAAAGAGCTTGCGGAGCATGACGGAGATTACTCAAAAATCGACATCCGTTCCCTGCTTCTCCGCCCCAAAATGATTCATAAGACCATGAAGCTTCCCGCGGCGCTTGCCATGATGCGCGAGGAAAAAATACACCTTGCGATAGTCATTGACGAGTTTGGCGGAACTCTCGGTATAGTTTCAATGGAGGATATTTTAGAGGAGATAGTCGGTGAGATATGGGATGAGTCCGACGAGATAGTATCCATGATCGAACGCACGGGCGAGAACACCTATGACGTGTCGGGAGAAATGAATATTGACGACTTCTTCTATGAAATAGAATTTGAAGACAGCGAATTTGAATGCGAATACTCCACTGTCGGCGGATGGGCTGTAGAATCACTCGATGCAGATCCCCACGTCGGAGATAGCTTCACTTACAAAAATCTTTGCGTCATCGTTACGGAAATGGACGAGTTCAGAGTTGTAAAGCTCACAGTCCTCGTTACTCCCGCTGATGACGAAGATGACGAATAAAACATACCGAGCAACGTGCAGGCGTTGCTCGGTATGTTTCTTAGAAACAAAAAAGGGTTGCGATGCAACCCTTTTTTATTATGTATTAGGCAATATTATTTTGCGTCCTTAATAGCCTGCTCTGTTCCGGCATAAATCATTTTACCAGACTTCTTAACAATGACATCTTCCTCTTCATCGCCATATGTCTTTTCAATATCTTCCCATGCATCGTTTGCTGCGGATTTGCTCTCGAAATAGAAGATAGTAATCATGCCACTATTTTCTGTGTCTTCAAGATCAATTTTAATTCCGGTAACCATCTTGTCAAGACCTTCTACGCCCTGACCGTCAACAACAGTTACTGTGTATCCGTTCTTCTCAAGAGCTTCCTTTGCCTTCTCGGGGTTAGAAGCGGGGCCGCCACATGCTACGAACATAGCGCAAGCCATAACTGCGATAAGTGTGAGAGCAACAACTCTCAAAATTGTCTTTTTCATAATTAAAATTCCTCCTAAGAATTTTTATGGTAACACTATTATACACCCTGTACAATACATTTGTCAAGACATTTTTCACAAAAAAATCACAAAAGTATCAACTTTCCTTTTTGGGATACATCAATCCGTCTACTTTGATATAGTCTTCTCCGTATTCAAATTTGTGTTTTCCGGTAAAAACATTTGCTTTTTCGGCATCCTCAGGACTAAATGTAAACGTTATATATCCGTCTTCTATCTCGTACGTGCCTTTTACGCAATATACCGCGTTGCCCGCAGACATGTAAGTCGCCGTGATAGTGTCTTTATCAAACTCATACATACTGCCCGTACCAAGTTCGGGATCGACGTTACTGTAAGTACCCTGAACAGTATATTCCTCCTTTTGATCTTTATTACGGATAAGGATAGTTGCAGTAACACATCCAGCAATAATCAATGCTATAACTATAGAAGTAATTATGATTACCTTTTTCATTGTTCTTTTCTAACCTTTCTGTCTTTGATATAAATGAAAAACGATGTTCCCAAGGCAACAACGGACATACCAAGACAAATATACGCAAATAGATTTCCTATAACTGTATAAAGCGTAGTTTGTTCTCTAAGATATACGTCCCCCATAATATATCCTTCCTCAAGTACACCAAGCTCTTGCTCAAACTCTCCGAGAGGATTTACTATAGCGGAAATACCCGTATTTGCCGAACGTATGATATATCTTCCCGTCTCTATTGCTCTGAGCTTTGACTGGGAGGTGTGCATATAATTTTCTGCCGAATCGTCAAACCATGCGTCATTTGTGGAAACGATAAGCAATTGAGCTCCGCCGCGCACCGCTTCAAGCGTTATGTTTTCATAAACGGAATCAAAGCATATCGCACCGCCGATATTTCCTTTTTCGGTATGCATTACGGTGCTGCCTTCGCCCGCTAAAATATCATCGGGAAGCATATTAAGCTCCGCAAGCGGAGGAATAACCACGCTTATGACGTCTCGCATGGGAACGAACTCGGCAAATGGAACTCTCCTCTGTTTTGAATAAATATCTCCTCCGAAGCTGCCGTCCTCGCGCACCTCGATAAGTGAATTGTAGGATCGGAGAGCTCCGCGTTCAGAATAAACATTTTCCTTACCCTGCTGTTCGGGGAGCGTAAAGCACGTCGCTATTATAGTAACGTCCTTCTCGTCTGCAAGGCTCGAAAAATATTCGGCAAGGTCCTCATCAAGATTATACGGAAACGCTGTTTCCGCCCAAACTATAAGGTCTGCTCCGTTTTCCGCCGCCTCTTTTGTATATTCGGTATGCGCTCTCTCGGTTTGGAGCTTGGTCTCCAGATTCCATTTTTCATTAAGCGGAATATTTCCCTGAACGGTTGCAACCGTGAGCTTTTCATTTCCCTTGTTATTGTAGGTTAGCTTTATGACCGCACCTGTGAGCAGATTACCCACTATCATGCAAACGCAGGCAACCGACAATACCTTAGAAAAATCTTGTCGCAAGAACACGTAAGCAATGCAGAAGTTTACCGCCACTATCAAAAAGCTCACAAAATACGAGCCGAAAAGCGACACAGACAAAAGTGTAAGCGAGGTCTCTGTCTGACCGAGGCAAAGTCTGCCCCACGGAATCCCCCACCATCCGATAGTCTGCGACCATTCGATAGTCGCCCAAAGAGCCGCCACAAAAAACGGAGACAGTATTTTTATCTTCTCAAACACACGGCATCTGAACACAAATGCAAATACCGCGAATATGAGAGAACTTGTTACAGTCTGAACTATCGACAAGCCTATCCATGCGACCAAAACCACGACCACCGCGGTAGATTTCGGTACATCCATGAAGCTTAGCGGATACATGTACAAAAACCAATGGTATATAACAAGATAGAACGGTAAAAAGAATACCATTCCGTAACCGTACATTTTACCAATCTTTATATTTGTGTCACTCGACAAGGTGATCAACACCATTGCCATAGGTATGAGTGATATCCATTCAAGAAAGCCTACCTTAGGAAAAACTACGGTAAAAGCTGTCAGAAGCCCCGATACACAGAGCAGTAAGAGCTTGTATTTTTTTATTATCTGCTGCATATCGCAACCTCCCCCTGAGCTTATTTGTTTCTCAAGCCTTCAACGATCTCGCGTCCTCGCGGAAAATCGGACAAAAACCATATGTCGTCTGCACCAATGGACACCTGTGTTCCGGCAAGATAAGAAAGTACACCGGAGTCACTTTTGAAATCAAATATCAAGCGATATGAATAAAGCGCCTGATACTTGTATCCTTTTTCTCTGTCTGCTCGATTTACGTTATATTTTCCGTCTCCGAGCAAGGGATGTCCTATGTGCGCCATGTGAGCGCGTATCTGGTGCGTGCGCCCGGTTACAAGCTCTACCTCAAGCAAGCTGCAATCACCGTGGCGTGTTAGAGTTCTGTACTTCGTAATTATGTTTTTATATCCGTCGCGGGGCTTGTCCACGACGTCGACAGTATTATTCTTCGCATCCTTTTTGAGATATGCCGTAAGTGTCTCTCTGTCTTTTTCCATACGTCCGTGAACGGCGCAGATATAAAACTTACGTATCTCATCTTCCTTTATCTTGCGGTTCATGATCCTGAGCGTCTCGGCGTTTTTTGCCGCAATAACTATCCCGCCCGTATTTCTGTCAATTCGATTGCAGAGAGCCGGAGCAAAGGACTGTTCGTTTTCGGGATCGTATTCTCCCTTTTGATAAAGATATGCCTTTATGTGCATGATAAGCGTATTGTCCGATGCCCCGTCATCCTCGTGAACCAAAACTCCGGGGCGTTTATTACACAGAATAATATTTTCGTCCTCGTAAACAATACTTATCTTCGGGGTAATTCTCGACAGCGCGCCGTCGTCTTTTTCGGGAGAACCAAAAAATTCATCGCGTATAAAGAGTTGTATCTCATCACCCTCACAAAGAAAATAATTCTGCTCTGCGCGCTTGCGGTTTACCTTTATCTTCTTTGTGCGTATGTACTTATACATAAGCGATGCGGGAAGCCCGCTGACCGCCTTGGATAGGAATTTGTCAAGCCTCTGTCCCGCATCGTTTTTGTTTATTTTTATTATTCTCACAGTATTACAGCGTTCCGAATATTCTGTCGCCCGCATCACCGAGACCGGGAACAATGTATGCGTGTTCATTCAGACACTCATCAAGCGCCGCCGTGTATATTTCTACGTCGGGATGCTCGTCCTGAACCTTCTTTACTCCTTCAGGAGCCGCAACGAGACACATAAACTTGATGTGCTTACAGCCCTTTGCCTTCAAGGTAGCAAGCGCGTCACAAGCCGAACCTCCCGTAGCAAGCATGGGATCAACAAGAATAACTATTCTGTCCTCAATGTCTGCGGGAAGCTTACAGTAGTATTCTACGGGCTGATGTGTTTTGGGATCACGGTAAAGACCGATATGTCCTACCTTTGCTACGGGCATAAGGCTCAAAATACCGTCGACCATTCCGATACCGGCGCGCAGAATGGGAACTATTGCTACCTTCTTACCCGATATCATCTGCGCCTTCATTTTGCAGATGGGTGTTTCTATCGTTATATCCTCAAGAGGAAGATCGCGGGTTATCTCATAACCCATAAGCATTGCTATTTCGTCAAGAAGCTCGCGAAAATCCTTGGAACCTGTTTTCTTGTTTCTCATAATGGAGAGCTTGTGTGTAATAAGGGGGTGATCTACGATATGAAGCTGACTCATATTATTTATACCTTGCCTTTCAAAATTCTTAACATACATATTATACTACTACTTTGAGGATTTTTCAAGCATTTTTTTCAAATATATTTACAAAAGGCATTTTTAATGGTAAAATGTAGATGTTACTTATTACTTGGAGTGTTTTATGACTAAAAAAACCGTTGCGCTTGCAACTCTCGGTTGCAAGGTGAATCAATACGAATCAGAGGCGATCGCCGAGGCTCTTGAGGGTACCGGTTGGGAAATATTATCCCCTGCTCAACCTTGTGACGCCTATATTGTAAATACTTGCACCGTGACCGCAGAGTCCGATAGAAAAGCCCGTCAGACCATACGAAGAATGATGAAACAAAATCCATTTGCGTATATTTTGGTCACAGGATGCTATTCTCAGGTTTCCCCGGACGCTATCTCTGCCATATCCGGCGTGGACTACATATGTGGCAGCTCAAACAAAATGTCCGTGGTAGAAAAGCTGAATCATCTATACAATATTGGGCAGAAAAATACTCAAACCGAGATATGCGTTCCAAATCTTGACAGTGCGGAATTTGAGAATATGTCCATAACCAAATTTGACCGGACACGAGCATACGTCAAAATTGAGGACGGATGCGAATCCCACTGCGCGTACTGTACTATCCCGGCAGCGCGCGGCCCTATCCGTTCAAAACCCGCATCCGAGGTCATCTCGGAGGTAGAGGGGCTTGTTCACGGAGGCTGCCGAGAGGTAGTCCTCACAGGTATTGAGACAGGCTCTTACGGCAAAGATATTTCAAAAGAAACAGATCTTGCCTCAATTCTGGAGCAGATAGACACTATCCCCAACATTGGCAGAGTGCGTCTCGGCTCACTTGATCCAAGCATGATAAAGCCCGATTTCGTCAACAGAATAAAAAAGCTCAGATCTATTACACCTCATTTTCATCTTTCTATGCAAAGCGGAAGCAGCGCGGTGCTTGCCGGCATGAAGCGCAAATACAATGCTGATCAAGCTATGCGCGCGGTCAAGCTTTTGAGGGATGCATTCCCCACCCTTCAGCTTACGACTGATATAATTGTCGGATTTCCCGGAGAGACAGAGCAAGATTTTGAACAAAGCTGCGCTCTCGTGGAGAATGCAAGATTTCTGATGGTACACGTTTTTCCGTACTCCAAGCGCCAAGGCACGCCCGCGGCAACAATGAAAAATCAAGTTGCGGATGATATCAAGCACCTGAGAGTTAAAGCACTCTCGCAGAAGGCAGCGGATATAAGAGGAGAAATTCTCGATTCACTCATGGGAGGCGAAGTGGATGTATTGTTTGAATCCGCAAACGGCGGATATGCGTACGGACACACTCCGGAATTTGTTGAGGTCAAGGTAAAGAGCAACTGCAATATGCATGCAAAAATCTGCCGTGTCCGTCTGCTCTCTCATGACGGCAACGTATGCGAGGGCGAGCTTATTTGACGAGTTTAACAAAGAAATCCGTCCTTGCGCGCTAAAAAATGTAAAAATTTATTTCAAAAAATTTGAAAAACCTCTTGCAATTTGAAAAAAAGTATGGTATAATATCAAAGTTGCATGACGTTTGATAAAAATTTGATGATATATTCATGTAAATATGAAACAGGAGGTATCAATAATGGCAAAGTGCAGTGTTTGTGGAAAAGGTGTTGTTTTCGGTCAGAATGTTTCCCACTCTAACAGAAAAACTAACAGAACTTGGAAGCCCAATATCCGCAAGGTAAAGGCTATAGTTGACGGTACACCCAAGACCGTTGCGGTATGCTCCCGTTGCCTTCGTTCGGGCAAAGTTAACCGCGCATAATTTAGCGTAGGTTTCCATATTTACAGTAAAAGGGCGTGTTCTTCGGAAGCGCCCTTTTCTATAGCCGAATGGAATGGATTTGGCTATGCTTGGAGGAATTATGACAGTAATTATTGACAACAGGATGCCCACCGCTTCCCTTGAGACCTTGCAAAAGCTTGGCTTTGAGGTCATACCCATGCCGAAAGCAGACTATCTTTCAAAACCGGTCTCGGCACACCCCGATATGCTTTTTTTCATGGGCTTTGGAAAGCTTTTTTGTCATTCAAGATATTTTGAAAAAAACGCTGCTCTGATTGAGAGAATATGCCAATCAGGTAATCTCTCGCTTGTGCTTTCGGATGAGCCAACAGATAAAAAATATCCCCGCGATGTTCTTTTCAACTGCGTAATACTCGGAAACAATCTGCTTTGCAATACAAAATCAGTTTCCGGACTGATACTTGACGAAGCCATAAACAGCGGAATGAACATAATTCACACAAATCAGGGATATACCAAATGTTCTGTATGCAAGGTCTCCGAAAATGCCGTTATCACTTCGGACATATCAATTGCTCGCGTCTGCACCGAAAACGGCATAGATGCTTTGACAATTGATGAGGGAGATATCTTGCTTAACGGATATGATCTCGGCTTTATTGGAGGCGCATCGGGATGCGACGGCAAAAACGTGTATTTTTGCGGTGACATTTCACTTCACCCCGACGGAGAAAAAATTATTGAATTTTGCAATTCTCACGGAAAAGGCGTCATATCCTTATCAAACGAGGGATTATACGACGTGGGAAGTATCCTTTTCATATAAATTGGCTATTGCATTTTTCTGAACAATGTGGTACAATGAGTTAAAGTAATCAAAGGAGGCGGAAAATGAAAATACACGAATCAGCTGAGAATTATCTTGAAACCATTCTCCGCTTGCAAATGAGAAACGGGTATGTTCGCGCGATAGATATAGCCAACGAGCTTGAATTTTCAAAACCGAGCGTAAGCATTGCCATGAAAAATCTTCGCGAGAACGGATATATCGAAACAGATAAGGACGGACATATTCTCCTTCTCGACACGGGGCGTGAAATAGCTGAGAAGATCATGGAAAGGCATACTCTCATATCAAATTGGCTCATATCCATGGGGGTTCCCGAAAGCATCGCATCCGAGGATGCTTGTAAGATAGAACATGTGATCAGCGCCGAAAGCATAAACGCAATCAAAAAAAGCCTGAAAAACAAATAATTAAACGGCGCATATTCTGCGCCGTTTTTCTATTGACCTGTCGGTGTACCTGTGGTATAATATCGGTATAAAAGTATAAAATACACGAGGTGAAATTATGAGAAAAAATTTCGGCTGCAAGCCTATGCTCTACCCTATGCCGGTTTTTATTATAGCGACATATGGCAAAGACGGTAATCCCAACGCCATGAACGCCGCTTGGGGCGGTATCAGTGAGGAAAATGAAATTTCCATTTGTGTAAGCGACGACCATAAGACTACTGAAAACCTGCTCGCTCGCGGCGCGTTTACCGTAAGCATGGCAACTTCAGACTTTGTTGCGGAGTGTGACTACGTAGGTATCGTGTCAGGGAACGATGTTCCCAATAAGCTTGAGGTGTGCGGGCTGCACACACAAAAGAGCGAGTTTGTGGATGCTCCCATAATAGTCGAGCTCCCCATGGCGGTCGAGTGCCGCGTAAAGTCTTACGACAAGGAGACTTGCAGACTTGTAGGTGAGATAGTAAACGTCTGCGCCGACGAGAGCGTTCTGACAAACGGCAAAATTGACGTATCCAAGCTTAACCCCATCACATACGACTCCTGCACTCACGGCTACTATACCCTCGGTGATCGCGTTGGAAACGCTTTTTCCGACGGCAAGAAATTCAAATAATATGCAGATAAAAATATATAATCACTGCCCCGAAGATGCCATGTGGGTGCGGATAACCGTGTTTGTTGATGAACAGGGCTTTCGCGATGAGTTTGACGAGATAGACAATATTGCAACCCATCTGCTAATGCTTGACGATAGCGATCATCCCATAGCAACCTGCCGAGTGTTTCGCAAGGATAACACCGACACGTATATCATCGGACGGCTTGCGGTAGTCAAAGAGCACAGAGGTAAAGGCTTGGGCGCGTTTATGCTGCGCGAGGCAGAAAATTACGTTGCCTCTGTCGGCGGCAGATATCTGACGCTCCACTCGCAGTGCCGCGCCCAGAACTTCTACGCAAAATGCGGCTTCATGGCTCACGGAGAGATAGAATATGAAGAAAATTGCCCGCATATCTGGATGACAAAGCAGGTTACAACAGTCCACAACATGCGACTGAACAATCAGCCGTTTGATTTGATAGAGCGCGGCGAAAAAACAATAGAGCTTCGTCTGTACGACGAAAAGCGCCGTCTTATCAAGGTCGGAGACACTATCCGCTTCACGCATACGGACGACACGTCAAGAACACTTGAGCGACAAGTTATCGCTCTGCATACCTTCCCTTCGTTTGAGGACTTATACAACACTCTACCGCTTGAAAGATGCGGCTACACCCCCGAAAACATTTCCGCCGCGCACCCATCAGACATGGAGGCATATTACTCCCATGATGAGCAGGAAAAATACGGTGTAGTGGGTATTGAGATTGGAAAAATCATGAAAATAGACCGTATAATTGCAACACAAAATGAAATAATGATTTCCTTTGACTGTAAAGCGATCAGTAATATATCCGCGTACGCATATATTCCGCTTGTGTGCGGCGACGCGGAGCAAAAACACATCGGAAGACTACTTGCAAAGAGCAGTCTTGTACGCGATGGTAATATAATTTTCCCGCGTTTTGCAGACGGTTATGACCTATTGATCTGCCGCTTTGAAGTCCGGGCGGGTGCGAACACCATTGACGGCGTTCGCTATGTAACCGATTTCTCCGAGGATTTTTCACAGAATAACTCCCCCGCCCCGGAGGTCAAAAAGCCCGTGGGCACGTGGGTGACCGCCGAGGAGTACGACTACGACTATCTTGAATTTGGCTGCATGATGACCGAGATAAACTCTGCGTGGATTCAAAAGCTATCCCCCGCTGACGGTGACATCGTCCATATATACAACGGCAAAAAATACTACTTTGACAGAAAATGTATGGATATGTATGATAATCTTATGATACCCTGCATCAAGCGAAATATCCCCTGCCTCATAAGACTTATCAACCGACCGAGCTACCGTCTTCGCGGCTCGGACGACGCACTCATGCGAGTCATTCTTCATCCTGCGTATGAGCAGACGGACTTTTCGGAGCAGATGAGCGCGTTCAACATTCGCACAGAGGAAGGTCTTGATATGTATTGCGCCTTTGTGGACTTTATATGCGCCAGATATACGGACAGAAGCTCTCCTTTGTGTTGCGCTCACGTGCTTGACATAGGCAACGAGATAAATACACCGGATACGTGGCACAACTGTGGTCCTATGGCGTGCAAAGACTATATGGAAGAGTACACGGCGCAGCTCCGAATAGCTCACCTTATAGCGAAAAAATACTATGCTCACAGCCGTGTGAACATTTCCCTTGACCATCACTTCAACATGCGCCTCAAGCCCGACGCGTTGCGTTATCATTCCGCTCGTGAGTGCCTTGCATATCTGTCTAAATACTGCCACCGCGACGGTGACTTTGATTGGGGTATTGCCGCGCATCCATATCCGGAAAATCTCTCTGTGTGTGATTTTTACAATGACACCACCGCAATCTTCTCATTTGACACTCCGCGCATCACCATGAAAAACATGGAAATGTGGCAACATATCGTTGAGCTTGACGAGTTCAAATTCCGCGGAAAAGCCCGCAAGGTCGTGTTTGACGAGCAAGGATTCCACACGACCACAGAAGATCCCGAAACCGAAAACAAGGGGGCATACGCATTTGTCCTTGCATATCTCAAAATGCGAAAATCACCCAATCTGGATTGGTTTTTGATAAATCGCTATGCGGATATGCCGCTTGACGATGAGGCAAGTCTGCATCTCGGACTTCGCTACGAGCAGGGCTACGCCGACGACGATCATCTTTTTGTTATACCCGGTGATTACAAAAAGATCTGCTTTGCCATTCGCGACATGGAAACGGACAACGAGCAAAAATGGAAAGACGAAGCCCGCAAGTATATCGGAGCAGAACTTTTTGACAGCCTTATATCTCCGCCAATTCCCGAAAAAAACAGTTATTTTGCGGATATTATCAATAACTAAAATATACCGACGATTGCGTCTTATTCAAAAAGGATGTGGCCGTCGGTATTTTGTTTATCCTAAAAAGCAATTAAAAACAGAATATATGCCCCGAAAATGCAGACAATATATCAAAAGAGGTGATATAATGTATTCTATATGGAGAGAAACCGTCAATCCCGTAAACTTTGATAAATTGTCAGAAAACAAACACACAGACGTGCTGATAGTCGGCGGCGGTATTGCGGGCATTTTGTGCGCCTATATGCTAAAAAAACAAGGTGTGGACTGTATCGTGGCGGAAGCTGATGAAATTTGCGGCAAAACCACTCAAAACACTACGGCAAAAATATCAATTCAACACGGGCTTATTTACGATAAGCTCATTCGTCAAAAAGGTCTTGAATTCGCGGGCAAATATCTTAAAGCGCAGATTCTCGCATGTAAAGAATACCAAAAACTGTGCTCGGATATTCCTTGCGATTATGAGATCGCAGATTCATATGTGTACTCAATAGATGATTTAAAAAAGATACACGCTGAAGCGGCCGCCCTTGCACAGCTCGGCATCAAGGCAAGCACAACAGATGTCAGCTATCTGCCCATAGGTCAAGCTTTAGCGGTATGTGTGAAAAAGCAAGCGCAGTTCAATCCGTTGAAATTCTTATTCGGAATCTCAAAAGATCTTCCTATATACGAGCATACAAAAGTTCTTGAAATAAGCAAAAACAAAGCTATAACACACGGCGGAACAATCACGTTCAACAAGGTGATAATAGCCACCCACTTCCCCATTATCAACAAGCACGGCGGATATTTTTTGAAAATGTATCAGCATCGTTCATACGTGTTGGCTCTTGAAAACGCGCAGAAGGTAGACGGCATATATGTTGATGAATCTCTCACGGGATTATCTTTCAGAAATTATAAAAATTTGCTTTTGCTTGGCGGAGGCTCGCACCGCACAGGAAAGACAGGCGGCAATTGGCAAGAACTTGAGGCATTCGCCCACAAACATTATCCAAGGGCTAAAACAATTGCAAAATGGGCAACACAGGATTGCATGACGCTTGACGGCATTCCGTATATCGGTCAGTACTCAAGAAATACGCCCAATATGTTCGTTACGACCGGATTTAATAAGTGGGGAATGAGTTCTGCGATGCTTTCCGCGATGATATTAAATGATCTGATCACCGGGAAAACAAATAAGTTCGCATCAATATTTTCACCCTCGCGAAGCATGTTGCATCCTCAGCTGGCAATCAATGCATTTGAATCTGCCGTCGGACTTCTCACGCCGACCTCACCGCGATGTCCCCATCTCGGCTGTGCGCTTAAATACAATCGCCATGAACATTCATGGGACTGCCCCTGTCATGGCTCACGCTTCAGCAAAAGCGGCAAACTCATAGACACACCCGCAACTGCAGACAAGAAAAACCTCTGATTTTTCCCCAACAATATCTGCCACTCTCACTGCCTCTCCTCCATAATAATCCCGCTTTCACATTTTTCGTCAAAACTTTTTAATTTTTTTGAAAAAACGTATTGACAAACAAAAACCCTTGTGATATAATAATCAAGTCGTCAAGTTAGGGCGATAGATCTGGGTGTGGCGCAGCTGGTAGCGCGCTACCTTGGGGTGGTAGAGGCCGCAAGTTCAAGTCTTGTCACTCAGACCATATCGAGTGTTCATAACAGATTCAAG
>SVTX01000063.1 GCA_015063545.1 Oscillospiraceae bacterium
TTGCACTCAAAGATTGCCATTACGGTCACGGCAGGGCTCATTCTTGTCGGTGCAATTCTCATATTTATTTTTGAATATGCTAACCCATTAACCATTGGAAAGATGTCCTTGTTCGATAAAATGCAAGTATCTCTCTTTCAATCGGTTACCACGAGAACGGCAGGCTTTGCCTCTGTTCCCCAAGAGAATCTAACGAACGCCTCCGCTGCCGTATCTGTTATCTTGATGCTGATCGGCGGTTCACCCGTAGGAACGGCAGGCGGTATGAAAACCGTAACTATTGCCGTCCTCCTTTGCTCGGCATTTGCTACGATCCGCAATAAGAACAGCGCAACCTTGTTCGGTCGCCGTATTTCAGAGGGATCGGTGAAAAAAGCAGTCGCCGTGGCTGTAACCTTTCTTACGATCTGTGCCGCTTCAACCGTGCTTTTGATGGCAACGAGCAATGCATCGGCTCTTGATGCGGTCTATGAAACGGTCAGCGCCACTGCAACCGTCGGTCTTTCAAGAAACTTAACGGCAACGTTGAACACCTTTGGTAAGCTTATTATCATCGTAACCATGTATTTCGGCAGAGTGGGTCCCATCTCACTTGCGGTGGCACTCGGCAGTAAAAACGAGAGTCAGAACGTCATTTCCGAGCCGACGGAAGATATCAGTATAGGATAAGGAGAGGAATAATGAAAGCGAAGAAAACGTACGCAGTCTTTGGACTTGGAAGATACGGCACAGCCGTTGCGCGTGAGCTTGTAGAGAACGGCATGGAGGTCATTGCAGTTGATACAGAGGAAAGGATCGTCAACGATGCAGCGGCATATCTGCCCGTATGTAAGTGTGCCGACGTGACCGATGCGGAGGTGATCTCCCGTCTCGGAATCGGCAATATCGATACCGTTATCGTTTGTATGGCAAGCAATCTTGAATCGAGCGTGATGGCAGTCACGCTTTGCAAGGAGGCGGGCGTTAAGAACGTTATTGCAAAATGCGCGAATGAAATGCAGCAAAAAATATTGCTTCGCGTGGGTGCAGATAAAGTGGTTTTCCCTGAAAACGAGTCCGGTATACGCCTTGCCAAGAACCTCTTAAGCTCCGGATTTATTGATATGATCTCTCTGTCAAAGGACGTGTCAATGGTTGAGATCGACGTAAAGGATGAGTGGTGTGGCAAGAACTTGATTGAATTAAATCTCCGCAAAAAATACGGCTTCAATATCGTCGCTATCAAGAAGGGCGATAAAGTCAACGTTAACGTCAATCCCGAGCAGGTGCTTGATGCAGAAACAACTCTGATCGTTATTGCGAATACTACAAAGCTTGGAAAGTTGAAATAAACCGTCAGATTCCAATTTATCGGGCAGATAGCAACAGCGCGTTGCTTGTAATTCACGCCGCAATCTGTTATAATATAATCACAGTAACAAAGGCGGTAAAACATATGGAAACGAAAGATATTATTCTGGAACTGAGAACGAAACATGGACTCTCGCAGGAGGAGCTTGCGGAAAGAGTATTCGTCACCCGTCAGGCTGTTTCTCGTTGGGAGAACGGCGAGACGGTGCCCAACACCGAAACGCTGAAGCTCCTGTCAAAACTCTTCGACGTTTCGATCAACACGCTCCTCGGCTCACCGAGAGATCTTATCTGTCAGTGCTGCGGTATGCCGCTGGAGGATAGCAGCATCAGCCGTGAGAAGGACGGAATATTCAACGAGGACTATTGCAAATGGTGCTATGCCGACGGCGAGTATATGTATCACGATATGGACGAGCTGATCGAGGTCTGCGTAGCGAATATGGCAAGCGAGGCATTCCCCTCGGAGCAGGCTCGCGCGTATTTAAAGGAAATGCTCCCTAAGCTCGACTATTGGAAGAAATATAAAAACCTTGACGACGGCGGAAAGTTTGAAGAATTCAAGCGCAAACTGATCGACGAGATCAACGCCCTCGGCGTGGAAGGAATGCCCAAGCTTGAGCGGCTCAACGCGCTCGTGGGCGGCTACGTTAATCTTGAATATCGCCTTCCCAATGGAAAAACCGTCAAATTCCTCGACGATAACGCAACCTATCTCGGAAATCAGCTGGAATGCGAATTCGGCGGGGATAGGTGCTTCGGCATCGTCGCCAATATGGACTTCATCCTCATCTGCACCTACGAGGAAAACGGCGAAAACCCCGAGCTTGTCATTTATAAGAAAAGATAAAAAAGCCGCTGAGATGGATCTCTCCACCTCAGCGGCTCTTTACGTTTATCTGACTACCGAAGAATGACTATAGATATAGAATTCCTCTTGGCTGGGCATCCACTTCTTTTCCTTGGGAGGAAAAGTCGCGTCGAAGGCTTCGACCGCGGCAACGTCCTCACAGCAGTCGGCAGCAGTGGAGGGAATGTACATCCACTTCTTGCCGTCAAGCACGTTCGGAACAAGCTCGCAAACGAGAAGCGCCGTCGGGAAGTTGCCATCCACCACAAAGCTCACGTTCTTCTTTTTGCAGCTCACGAACCCACGGCTTACGTAGTTGCCCGGATTGCCGAAGTTGACGTTCACGTCGTAACCCATTTTGCGTGCAACCTCAAAGGAATGCTCGATGAGCAGCTTTCCAAGCTTCTGTCTTTGATATTTCGGCGCAACGCAAAGGGGGCCGAAGGAAAGTATCTCCTTGCGGTTTCCGTCATCATCCTCAAGCCACGCTTTGGTGTACATAATGTTGCCCACGATTTCGCCGTCATTTTCAAGCACGAATGCAAGCTCCGGTATGAAATCGGGGTGATTTCGCATCGTGTGCACGAAGTAGTGCTCGTCAGCACCCGGCTTGTAGACGTTCCAAAATGCCTCACGGGTCAATTCTTCTACGGCTCTGTAGTCCTTTTCGGTCTCTAAACGTATCGTCAAATTTTCCATTTTGTTACCTCCAATAATATTGTGACGAATCAATTTTATGAGAGGTTTTGCGACATTGTAGCAAACCTCTCGGTCACGCTACAATATCCAAGGTGTTGTTCTTCTTCAAACAGCATTCTCCAAAGATTAAATTCGGCTTTCACCGTATGGTAATTGTACCACAAAACCGACGATATTGCAATATGCCCGTATGCACCACAGTAAACAAAGAAAAAGGGGTTGAGAAAAGGTGAAAAAAATGATATAATAATCTCAACGATAAATAAGAAGTTAATGGAGCTACATTATGGGCGATATTTTAATAAAAATACTTGTTTGTTTTCTTGCGGGAGCAGGGGCAGGCATCGGCACGGGATTTGCCGGGATGAGTGCTGCCGCCGTTATTGGGCCTATGCTGATAACGTTTTTGGGTATTCCTGCTTACGATGCGGTGGGAATAGGACTCATCAGCGACGTTTTGGCAAGCTCGGTCAGTGCATATACCTATAAGAAAAGCGGAAACTTAGACGTTAAAAACAGCTTGCCGCTGCTCGTGAGCGTTCTGATCGTAACGATGATCGGCAGCTTTGTGGCAAGCTTTCTGCCCGAGCAAGCCATGAGCGGCACGATGCAGATAGCGCTTATCATTATCGGCTTGCGTTTTATTATAAAACCTGTAAACAGGACGAGGGAGCAGTTGGAAGCAGTTTCTCCCAAGAGCAGACTGATAAAGGCGATCATCGGCGGCATATTCGTCGGATTTATCTGCGGTTTTGCAGGTGCGGGCGGTGGAATGATGCTGCTTCTTGTTCTGACCTCTTTCCTTGGTTATCCCATGCATTTGGCGGTCGGCACAAGCGTGTTTATTATGGCGTTTACGGCTCTTACGGGAGGCATCAGCCATTTTATGATCGGTGGAGTTCCCGATATGCTTTCCCTTGTGCTGTGCGTGGTATTTACTCTGTTGTGGGCAAGAATTGCTGCGAGAATCGCCAACAAGTCTAACGCAAAGACCTTAAACCGCGTGGTCGGTGTTGTTATGATCGTTACGAGTATTGTGATCCTGGCGGTTAATTATTTGTAATACTACTCAAAGTGGTGTTTTAGGTGAGAGTTAATAAGAATTTGGTGGAGAAATGATATGAAACTCAAGAACGTTCTGATCGTTGTTAAAGATATAGAGAAATCGAGAAAATTCTATTACGACTTATTCGGTATAGATTTGGTGCTTGACAACGACGGCAATATGATCTTAACGGAAGGTCTTGTCCTTCAGGACGAGAAAATATGGAAATCGTTTTTAGATAGAGATATTGTTCCAAAGAGCAACTCGTGCGAACTCTATTTTGAGGAGCAGGATATCGAATCCTTTGCCGAAAAATTAGAGAAACTATATCCCGACGTCGAATATGTAAATCATCTTATGACACACAGTTGGGGACAACGAGTGATCCGATTCTACGATTTGGACGGCAACCTGATCGAGGTGGGGACACCGGTGTGATCAACATATTCCAATAAGTCAAACCGTTAGATAAATATGAATTTAGAGGGGTGTTTATTTGTTGTTATATTCTATCATTATGTTTTTGGTTGCAGTTCTGTTTGCAGTACTGGGTATTGCAATTTACAAGGGAAAAACGGATTTAATTCACGACTACCACCAAACAAAAGTCACAGATAAATCAGCCTACGGAAAAGCCTTTGGAAAGGCAATGCTTGTTATCGCAACTGTAATGCTACTTAGCGGCATTATAGGACTG
>SVTX01000064.1 GCA_015063545.1 Oscillospiraceae bacterium
TCCCGTCACCGTTCGACTTGAATGTGTTATGCACGCCGCCAGCGTTCATCCTGAGCCAGGATCAAACTCTCGAACAATTGTATTCTATCTGACCTCAGTCAGTTAAAATCTTTACTCGAGCTTTTTTACTAGCTTTACTTACTTGTAGAGTTCGTGTACTCTATTCTAAATTGACAGATCTGTATTTCGCACTAATTTTGCTTTGTACTTATCTCTTGTTGTTCAATTGTCAAGGTTCAATTTTGCGCTTGCTTTTTCGCAAGCTTATATAGTATATCACAACAAAAAGCGGTTGTCAAGCATTTTTTGAAATTTTTTTCAACTTTTTTTCATCATGATATAAGCCGACGTTTTTCGCCAGCCTTATTATTATATCACCGAGATTGCCTTTTGTCAACAAAACTTTTTCAAAAAAATCACTTTTGGTGATTTGCACGATTTATCCAAAAACAATTCCATAATTTTGTCAAAATGACGTATATACACAAAAAAACCACCCTTGCAACAAGGGTGGTTTGCTTATGTAAGCCTTTTACCGTTAAAGTAAATCTCAGTTTTTATCTCTCCTGTTCGTACTTCGGGCGGAAGAATAATTGTTTTTTTGTACTTTTCGGGGATTTGGACATCCAGACAGAACCTGATTCCGTCAAATCTCCAGTCCACACAAGCCGGTTCTCCGTCTATATCTACACTTCCCTTTGCCCATTCCAGTCCACAGATGTGAGGAGATATTTTAATATATCCCTCTTTCTTATTTATCTCCGCAAAGCCTACTACATCCCGCATAAGATGCACTCCCGCATGAGAAGCAAATCCGTGACATCTTGAGGATGTGTCCAAAAAGTTGTTTTCCCACAGCGTTCCGGGTCCTTCCTTTATCTGCCACATATATATATCAAGCATGTCTTTGTACATTGTATCATATTCACCCATGCGCGCAAGAAGATCAAGCCTTATGCAAAGACCAATAAACAAATTACTTTTTAAGATATCGGTATCCCTAGGATGTATCGGACAAGTACCCATATTGTTTGTTACAAACTCCATGAACTCGCCATTTTCTTCCTTATTATATAATTCTGACCAGAGCGCAGTATAAATACACGCCTCGGTGCTTATACTCCTTGCCACGAGCTTGCCGCTGACATCCCATCTGAAGGAATCAAAAAAAGCTATACCGTCCGTCTTGGTCACTTCAATAGCGGATTTGAGCGCATCTCTCACACTATTTCCAAGTCTTATCCATTCGTCATTTTTATAAAGTCTTCCAAGCTCGATAAGAGTGTACGCATAGAGCGCGTTTGCTGCTGTGGATATAGGACGCGTGCTCATTTTGCTATTAGACATGGACCAATCCACAAAAACAAACGGCATATCCTCAAGCATACCGCTTCGTCCAATAAAGCTCTCGCTACCGTTAACAAAGGCTTGTACACGGCTCTCAAATTCAAGCGCAAGGTCCATGTCTCCCGTTCGGTCTACATATTCACAAAGCTGGCACATAAGCCAGAACGACCATGTTGTAATACCAGCAAGCGCGGGATAATTGTTTTTATTTGCGGGATATACCTCGGAAAAAAAACCGCAAAAAAACTTCTTTGGATCCGTAATCAGAAAGGTCTCAAGCATCTCCCTTTCCACTCTGTGATCTGCGAGCATGAGGGAAGCCGCCCTTGCCGTCCACAGAGAATCGCACAACCATCCGCCCCTCTCTCGGTCGGGACAGTCCATGAATATGTCGAGCGTATTTAACAAAAGCGTTCGCTTTGCGGCATCATACAATATATTTGCATTCTCATCGCTACAAGAAAAACTGCATTTCTGCTCATCGGGATAGGAATATTCAAGGACGGATATATCCTTGATTCTCACGCGCCGGCAATCTCTTATATATATTTTGAGATATCTGTAAAGCCCCGCTTCAAAGAACACTCTTTTTACTTTTCCTCGCGAGGCATGAACGCGGCTGACAGTTCCGAAATAATAAGGAATATTCCCCTTCTCGTCCAGCATTTCGCTTCTGACGAAATCAAACGTACCGCCCTCGCTCTCAAGTTCAACGCAAAGAAGTCCGACCGTGTTCTCACCCATATCCATCATGATATAGGAATCCCTCTCGGATTCTATTATTATCTCGCCGTCATGTTTTGAAACTTTTATATCGGTTGAGGCAACGTCTACCGTGCGGCGGCAATCCATAAAGGCAAGCTCCTGCAGGCCGTCAAAATACCCATCATACTCCTCGTAAAAGCTAATCGGAACATTCTTGTTGCGGTCAATATAGCATCCGCCCGAAGATATAATATTTTCAAACGTATGCTTATAAAGGCTCGGAAACGGCAACACCGTATAAAGATAAGATTTCTTTATATCCGACTCTGCTGCGATCGCAAAACTCCCCTCACCGACCATCCATGCGTCGTATCCCTCGCATAGGTTATATATTTCTATTGCCTGTCGGCAATGAGAAATCCGTTCGCATCTTTCAACTCTAAAATCAAGTCTCTGCACCTGCGTCTCGTCTCTGCCTGTGGCAAAAACACACTTTCCGTTACACACAAGCTCACATATAAGCATTCCGTCCTCAAGAGTAGAATCGTTGGAATAACTGTCATAGCCGTCTCCGTATTCAACAAGCTCCACCGCTATATGATTTTTTCCGACCAAAAGATAGTTCGAAATATCTATTTCATCCACACGCAAATAGCCGTGAGCCGTTCTGCGAGGGCCTTGCATTACCATCTCTCCGTTTATATATACACGGTAAATATTTTGGGCTGTGATACATATTTTGGCATCACTTATATCAACGCCTTCAAGATCTACGCATTTATAAAATCCGTAGTGGGCGGCATAGCAATCCTTCTTTGCCTTTTCGTATTCACTTTTCGTATATGGATAAAATATCGGTCTTGCCGCTACAAACTCATATTTTTTCATAATTACCCCAATGGGCTGCCACGTAAATTATGGCAGCCCAAAAATGTAGTTTTATTTAGTTACCGGTTTTCATCACCGCGCCCTTTGCCGCGCAGTCAACCTGTCTTGCATATCTGGCAAGCCAGCCCGATTTGATGTTAGGCTCGGGAGCTATGTATTTAGCTCTGCGCGCCGCAAATTCTTCGTCAGTTACGCGTGCATTGATGGATGCATTGGGAATATCAATTTCAATAATATCTCCCTCGCAGATAAGTCCTATATTGCCTCCGCAAGCCGCTTCGGGACACACATGACCTATCGACGCACCTCTGGATGCACCGGAGAATCTACCGTCGGTTATAAGCGCAACCGTCTTATCAAGCTTCATACCTGCCAAAGCAGAGGTAGGATTGAGCATTTCTCTCATTCCGGGACCTCCAACGGGGCCTTCGTATCTGATAACCACTACGTCGCCGTCAACAATCTTTCCGCTGTAAATTGCCGCGATAGCCTCATCCTCTGAGTTGAACACGCGAGCAGGACCGCTATGGCAAAGCATTTCGGGAGCTACTGCGCTTCTCTTAACCACGCAACCCTCCTGAGCGATATTGCCCCAAAGTATCTGAATTCCGCCTGTCTCACTGTAAGGATTTTCAATAGGACGAATACTATTCTGATTTTTGATGTATGCACCTTCGATATTCTCGGCAACAGTCTTTCCGCTGACAGTGGGAAGGCTTCCGTCGATAAGACCGCGCTTGAGAAGCTCCGCCTGAACTGCAGGAATACCGCCTGCGGCGTCAAGATCCTGCATGTGAGTAGGTCCTGCGGGGGCGAGGTGACAGAGATTGGGTACCTTTGCGCTCATTTCATTGAACGCCTGAAGGTCAAGAGGGCAACCCGCCTCATTGGAGATCGCAAGCAAGTGAAGTACACTGTTAGACGAGCAGCCGAGAGCCATATCACAGGCAAGCGCGTTGAGAATGGATCTTTCATTTACTATCTGTCTTGCGGTAATTCCCTTTTCAACAAGCTTCATAATTGCCATACCTGCATGCTTTGCAAGCATAGTTCTCTTTGAGGACACCGCAGGAATAGTTCCGTTTCCGGGAAGCGCAAATCCAAGCGCCTCGCACAAACAGTTCATAGAGTTTGCCGTGTACATACCCGCGCAAGAACCGCAACCGGGGCATACTCCCTTTTCACATTCATCAAGTTTACAAGCATCTATAATGCCCGCCTTGTATGCGCCAACCGCCTCAAACATCTTGGAAAGAGACGTCTCTTCACCGTTATACATGCCCGCCATCATAGGGCCGCCGGAGCAAACGACTGCAGGAATGTCCATTCTTACTGCCGCCATTACCATACCGGGAACTATTTTGTCACAGTTTGGAACGAGAACAAGCCCGTCAAGCTGATGAGCCATAGTCATGGTCTCAACGCTGTCGGCGATAAGCTCGCGGGACGCGAGCGAGTACTTCATTCCGATATGTCCCATAGCTATACCGTCGCAAACACCGATAGAGGGGATCATAATGGGAGTTCCTCCCGCCATTCTGACGCCCGCCTTTACCGCCTCGGTGATCTTATCGAGGTGATAGTGACCGGGAACTATGTCGCTGTGCGCGGAAACAACACCGATAAGAGGACGCTCAAGCTCCTCCTTGGTATATCCCATTGCATAAAAAAGACTTCTGTTTGGCGCTCTT
>SVTX01000020.1 GCA_015063545.1 Oscillospiraceae bacterium
CCCTGTGTGTCCTGTACCGCCGAATCATTGTCCAATATTTCGGCGGTACAGGACACACAGGGCGGGGCTGATGAAAGATTTTTAAGAAACAGGGAGCTTGTTGCGAGAGCGCATGACGGAGACGAGGCGGCGCTTGAAGCTATCGTTGTGGAGAATATTCCGCTTGTGCGAAGCATAGCGCATAAATTCCGTGACAGAGGGTGTGATTTTGAGGATCTGATGCAGATAGGCATTATGGGGATGATAAAAGCGGTGCGAAGCTTTGAGTATGACCGAGGGACTGCTTTTTCGACTTATGCCGTGCCGCTTATTGTAGGCGAGATACGCAGGCATTTGCGAGATGACGGAATCATCAAGGTCAGCAGAAGCTACAAACGCATAGGTATCATGATAATGCGTGAAAAAACCCGAATAATGAGCGAGGAGGGCAGAGACGCGGGAATTCATGAGCTTGCCAAGCTTGTCGGTGTGAGCGCGGAGGAGGCGGCTATGGCGATAGACGCAGTGAGCCCAATAGCATCGCTTTCCGAATGTGCTTACGGGGATAATTCTCAGACCTTTGGAGAGATAATTCCCGACAGAGCCGAGGCGGATGAGTTTGAGAGGCTCAACGACAAGATAGCTTTGTCGCAAGCTATATCAAAAATGCCTCCCGAATGGCGAAAAATAGTGCTTCTTCGCTATTACCGCAACATGACGCAGATGCAGGTTGCCGCAACACTTGGCATGACGCAGGTAAAGGTCTCACGCGAAGAGAAAAAGATAATGAATTTTTTGCGCGCGCAGATGTTGGGGTAAAAGGAGTGCAGAGTGGAGAGCGCAGATGAAGTGCAGAGTTAAGAATGCAGAGTGCAGAGTTAATGTAGTAGGGGACGGCGCCCTCGACGTCCCGAAAATAATCGGCAATAGATTGCAAAACGGGCTGTCGAAGGCGCAAGCCCCTACGACAGAATAATCGCACATACAGAAATAATCGAAAATGGTGCATACTCATCCGTCGGCATAGCCGACACGCACTAACGAAGTTTGTGCAGTTATCTCACAAGGGAAGGCTAACAGGCGGTGCTTTGGCACCGCCTGTTTTATATGCCAAATATGGCAAATTGTGTATTGACAAACCCGAATTTATATTGTAAAATGAGTTAATATAAATTTCGGAGACAGACATGATATACTATATACTCGTTTTACTTTCCGCGCTATGCTATGCCGTGCAATTTGCCGCCAATAAGGCATACCAATCAAAAAAAGGCTCTGCCGTTAAGACCTCGCTCAAATTTATTGCGTTCAAGGGTACTGTCGCGGCGGTGGTTTTCTTCTTCGTCGCATGGATAATGTACGGCAGACCGCTGACGCTACACCCAATGTCCGTGATTTTGGCGTGTATTGCATCGCTTCTCGGATGCGCGTGTTGGATACTCGGATTTGTAATTTTCAAGTACGGCAGCATGTCCATATTTTCTACCTTCCTCATGATCGGTGGAATGACAGTGCCGTTTATTTACTCGGCATTTCGCGGAGAAAGTCTCGGCGCACTTAAAATAATTGGCATAGTCCTCCTTGTCGGATCGCTTGTTTTCCCCCTCGCCGGCGGAAATCGTGGAGAGAAGAAGCGAATGGGGGAGAGAATGATATTCATTGTGCTGTGCGCATTGGTGTTCCTTTGTAACGGTGGAATGAGCGTGTTCTCCAGCATTCATTCGGGAACGGATTTTGTTTGGTTTACCGAGGGAACAGTTGCAAAAATAATTCCCGATATTTCTATGAGCCGGGTAGAGGGTGTTGAATTTACAGTGCTTGTAAATGTTGCCAATGCAGTTTTCTGTTCTGTAGCGCTTGGTATAGTGTCTCTTGTCGACGCACGCAAAAAAAGCGCAAACAACGCAATAATGCCGCAGGAGAAAGTCATTGAATCACCCCAAAGCAAGCGCTTTTGTGACGGCAAGACATATCTTTTTGCGCTTATAGTTGCATGTGCATTGCTTGATGCTGTCGCATTTATTCTGATGAGAGTTGTTGATGCAAGCGGAGAGATAGTTTCGGTAAAATATCCGATACAGACGGCATTCACCGTTGTGCTTTCGGCTGTTGTGGGATTTGTTGCGTTTAGAGAAAAGCCCTCGCGCCTTGCGCTGACAGGACTTATAATTACTTTCGCTTCTACTTTTTTGTTCGTGTTTTAAAAAATCGGACTGTTTTCTTTACGAAAACAGTCCGATTTGAATTATATCAATCCCTCAAACATATTATCCATATTATACATTCCTGCGCTCTTGCCTATGATAAACTCCGCCGCGCGGAGTGCGCCTGTGGCAAAAAGTTCACGTGAGGATGCGGAGTGGGAAATAGTCAGAACCTCGTCCTTGCCTGCGAAAAGCACTTCATGTTCACCGATAATGCTTCCGCCGCGAATAGCGGAAATGCCTATCTCCTTTTGTTCGCGCTTTTTGCGAACGGTCGAACGGTCGTAAACATATTCGCTTTCTGTTCGTGTTTCTGAAATAGCATCCGCAATCATCAGAGCAGTACCGCTGGGAGCGTCAAGTTTATTGTGATGGTGCTTTTCTATAATTTCAACATCGTAGTCCATTCCGAGCGCGGCAGATGCCTTTTTACAAAGAGCAATCAAGAGATTTACACCGAGAGACATGTTGCGGGAGAAGAACACGGGAATGCTCTTTGCCGCTTCATACATTACATTATATTCTTCTTCCGTGTGGCCTGTGGTGCAAATAACGCAGGGAACGTTGTTTTTCACAGCATAGTCCATTATCGCGGGAAGCGCGGTGTGGTGAGAAAAATCAATTATTACATCAGGTATCTCGGCTGCATCGGCTATATTCGTATAAACGGGAAAGTTACTTGTTCCCGCATTTATATCTGTACCGGATATGACCGTCAAGTCGGTGTTTTGTGTGGCGGCAAGAACTGCGCGTCCCATGCGTCCGTGACATCCTGATAGAAGAATTTTCGTCATTTCAAATTCCTATCCTTTAAATTTATTTGATGAGCTTGTAGTCCTTGAGAATTGCTTCGAGCTTTGCGCGGTTGGAATCTTCCATCTCGCAAAGAGGAAGTCTCATTTCCTCAGAGCAAAGATTCATCATGCCGCAAGCTGTCTTTACAGGTACTGGGTTGACCTCGATAAAGAGGGAGTTCATGAGCTTCAAGTAATCAAGCTGCATTCTCATGCTCTTGTTTACATCTCCGTCAAACCATGCCTGACAAAGCTCATGCATCTCGCGAGGGAGAATGTTCGAGAATACCGAAATTACGCCCTTACCGCCAAGAGAGAGTATCGGTACGACCTGGTCGTCGTTGCCCGAATAGATGTCAAGATAATCTCCGCATTCGTCGGCTATCTGCGCGATAGCAGAGAGATTGCCTGAGGCTTCCTTGGTAGCTACGATATTTTCGTGCTTCATAAGTTCCTTATATACGGGAAGGGAAATGTTACATCCTGTACGTGAAGGCACGTTGTAGAGAATAACAGGCTTATCTACAGCGTCAGCTGTCGCGGTAAAGTTCTTTATAAGTCCCTTGGGAGTTGCTTTATTGTAGTAAGGTGTTACTACAAGCAGAGCGTCTGCGCCTACAGCGCATGCCTCGCGGGAGAGGTCGATGCCGTAAGCGGTGTCGTTTGAACCGGTTCCTGCAATAACGGGTACGCGTCCGTTTACGCGTTCGACCGCGTATTTGATAACTCCGATGTGTTCATCGTCCGTAAGTGTGCTTGCCTCGCCTGTTGTGCCTGCGACTACAAGAGCATCAATACCTCCGTCAAGCTGAAAATCTATAAGCGAGCCAAAGGTGTCGTAGTCAACTAAGCCATTCTTGAATGGAGTTACTATCGCTGTTGCGGCGCCTGTGAAAACTGTTTTCTTAAATTTACTCATATCTATTTTCCTTTCGTGTGTGATTTTATTTTATGCCAAGAAAAAAACCGGTACGAGCCGGCTGAAATTGTGTTTTTATACGGCGGGGTATTGCAAAAAAATACTCCGTGTGATATAATAACAAATATCAGATAGCTCTCCATGACCATCAGGTCTATGACAGTCACACGGCTGTGAACCGAGCAACCGACGCCGTTCAAGCCGATTGAACGACACCTCGGCGTTTCACCCTCGCGCCACACTCTCAAACGGTCAACGGCGACCTTGAGCGCGTGCAGTTGTGATACGCACCTCTACCAATTTATTATATGCGGAACGGACATATTCCGTATCCATCTTTATAATAGCACATAATCATACGTTTGTCAAATACTTTTTGAAATTTATATAAAAATTTTTGAATTGACACGAAAGGCGAAAACAAAATGGAAAACAACGTCATTATAAATAAAAAATCCCCGACCGACCTGCTCCGTTCGGATTTTTACTATGATCTTCCCGAAGCTCTTATAGCGCAACACCCGATGGAGCAGCGTGACATGAGCAGACTTATGGTGCTGAACAGAGAAAAGGGGACTGTTGAGCACAGGCATTTTTACGATATAATAGATTATCTCAACGAGGGAGATACTCTGGTCATAAACGACTCAAAGGTTATTCCTGCGCGTATCTACGGTCACGTAGAGGGCAGGGACGAGGCGGATTTGGAGTTGCTTCTCCTCCGTCAGCGCGATCTTGATACATGGGAGTGCCTCGTCAAGCCGGGCAAGCGCGCGAGAATTGGTATGCGCTCAGTCTTTGGAGATGGTGAGCTTATCGGCGAGGTGATTGATATCACCGACGAGGGCAACCGCATAATCAAGTTTGACTATGACCGCGAAAAGCATGAGAATATATACAACATTTTGCATGTAATAGGTCTTATGCCCCTGCCTCCGTACATAACCGAGAGACTGACGGACAATTCGCGTTATCAGACTGTTTACGCAAACCGCGAGGGTTCGGCGGCGGCGCCCACGGCAGGGCTACATTTTACTCCCGAGCTTATGGAAAAAATAAGAGCGAAGGGAATAGCCATAGTACCTGTAATGCTCCATGTGGGACTTGGTACGTTCCGCCCCGTAAAAGAGGATAGAATTGACGCGCACGTCATGCACACCGAGTATTTTTCAGTCTCCGAGGAGAGCGCGAGGATTATAAACGAACGACGCGCCAAGGGCGGCAGAATTATTTGCGTTGGCACAACGTCAAGCCGCACACTTGAGAGTGTCACGGATGACGAGGGTGTTGTTCATGCTATGTCGGGAGATACGGGGATTTTCATTTATCCCGGTTATAAGTTCAAGGCGGTAGACGCGCTTATCACTAATTTCCATCTTCCTGAATCTACACTCATAATGCTTGTTTCAGCGTTTTATAATAAGGATAAAGTAATGGAGGCATATGAGTGTGCGGTGGAGGAGAAATACCGTTTCTTCTCTTTCGGTGACGCCATGTTGATTGTATAAATTGCCGTATACTTCGTTGTCAGGTGACTCAAATCCCTCGACATAGGTAACTATGCCGTCGGGGTTTTCGCATCCTTACGCCTCGTCTACGACAATTTTTACTCACCAACATTCAATTTTTCTTATATCGCATACATTACGGGGATGCCATGTTTATAGAATAAAGTGCAGAGTGCAGAGCGCACAGTGATATGGCTATCACGTTTTATAATCATTCATATTAACAAATTCACCCTCGCGGCATTAGCGTGATGTCCTTAACGGACAAATCACGCTAATACCGCGAGGGGTTTGTTTTATTTGCACAAAAAAATTATTTAAATTTTGTCAACCTAAACATTGACAAATATTTCACGTAGTGGTATAATTAACATGTACTAAATCATGATATAGTTCGCGAATGAGTTCGTGAATTACATCAAAAACACGAGAGGAGGAAACCAATGTCCCCTGCAGATAACGAAAAGGGCAGTGTAAGGTCGAGAGTTCTTCACACCGCCGCAAAAATGTTTTTGGAAAAAGGCTACAGCCAATCCACAATGAGAGAAATATCACAAAATTCGGGAGTTAATTACGGCTCTCTGACCTTCGCCTTCAAGAGTAAAGAAAATATCCTTTGCGAGCTTGTCGCGTATGTTCTTGAAGGACAATTCGAGGCAACGCACAGGCTCCTTGATAGCATAACCGACGATAAAATTCTTTTCTATGCCGCAGAGACCACGCTCCAGCTTTATATGGCAGAATCCTCTGAGCATATAAGGGAAATGTACTCGGTATCCTACTCGCTCCCGCACTCGTCGCAGATCATTTACCGCACGATAACGGGTAAGCTTGAGGACATATTCGGCGAGCATTTGCCACACCTTGAAACAAAGGATTTTTACGAGCGTGAGATCGCTTCGGGTGGAATTATGAGAGGATTTCTTACCGTACCGTGTGACATATACTTTACCATGGACAGAAAGGTCAAGAGCTTTCTTGAGACTACGTTCCTTGTGTACGAGGTGCCGAAGGAAAAGATAGATCAGGCGATAGAGTTCGTCTCCCGATTCGATTTTAAGACCATGGCGCAAAATGTGATCGACAATATGCTCTCATATCTTGAGAGTAAGACATAAAATGAAATCAAATCCTATTTACAATAATCAGAAAGGAAAATGATTATGAAAACAAGAAAAAATTTATTTAAGCTTCTGGCTTTGGCAGTAATGCTTACGGTGATGATAGGTACTCTTGCGGTTCTTAGCATCAGCGCGGGCGCGGAGGGTGAGGACACTCCCGTGATATGGACGCTTGATATTAACGAGAGCAACTATACAGTAGTGGACGATTCTGTCAATTGTACATCAATGTACGATGATTTTCCCTACGTGCTTAAGAATCAAGGGGAATATTTGGATTACTATATGTACGGTGGGGAAAATTCGGCAGACAATATAGGTCAGCTTAGCGTAAGCCTTATAGCAAACGATGCGGTAGTGCTTGAGGCAGGTGTTGAGTACACGGTGCACGCCGAATACTCAACGGGATGGACATACGATAAGCTGCAGTCCGCCACGCTCGGTATAGATATCGTTGATGGTACGGGTACTGCGGTAAGCATCGGAAGCTTCAGCATCAACAGCGATACGGATAATGAGCCCACTACGCTGACGGCGACCGTTGTTCCTGATGCTGACGTCACGGGCAAGCTCAGACTCAGACTTAGCGGTGAGCTTGTTGACAATATGTACGGATTTTCCTTGTATTCGGTGGCGCTTATCGAGGAGCACGAGCATGATTACAATTATGTAGCAGTGGACAGTAACACCTGTCACGAGATATGCGCTTTCTGTCAAACGGTTAAAGAAAATAGCGAGAGGGAGCATTCCCTTGTTGATCACGTTTGCGAATACTGCGGCGAGACTCAGTTGATAAGGGTACAGAACGGTGAGACCGAGGAGCTTTTCGGTTCATGGCTCGAAATGATAGAGTACATCAACCAAAACGATGGCTGCACGGTCACGCTTATAGGTGACGTTGCTGTAGACAGTGAAAAATGGATAATTAGTAACCTCACGGTAGACCTTGCGGGATATAAGCTGTCGAATTTCTCTGCAAAATCAAGCGGTGAGATACAGGTAAGATTTATCGACTCCAGCGAAGGCAAAACGGGAGAAATTCTCAGGACCGTAGGAGTATATTCTTTTACAGCGTATGATAACAGTACGATGGTCATAGACGACATAAAAACGGACGGCAGCTTCTGTATAAATTGGGGTGGCTCGATAATTATAAACAACTTGGTCGCAACCTCAAGCAGCACCAACTTCAGCATTGGAGAAGGCTCCATGGAAGTAAACGGAGGCGAATATGGTAAGTTTTATATGTCCATTTCTTCAGATTACAATGAGGAGTCATCCATATCTGTCAAGAATATCACCTGCACGGAATATGAGATATCGGAAAATTTCGGGCTCGGCCTCACTATTGAGGATACTCTCGCAGACGGGTACGCACTCGTTGACCCCGAGGGCAATTTCTTTGATGTAAATCAGACCTATATAAGAGGCGAGATCAGCGCAATAGAGCATACGCATGAATACGATAGCTATTCCCACAACGAAACGGAGCATTGGATATCCTGCATATGCGGAAAAACACAGGCTGATACTGTAGCCGAGGCGCACACGGGCGGTGAGGCGACCTGCATATCTCCCGCAATTTGTGAGATCTGCGGAGCTGAATACGGCGACTTGATTCCTCACGAGGGAGGCGCGGCGACCTGCACATCTCCCGCAATTTGTGAGATCTGCGGAGCTGAATACGGCGACTTGCTCCCCCACGATGGTGGTGCGGCGACTTGTACCGCCCCTGCTATCTGTGATGTTTGCGGACAGGAATACGGCGACTTGCTCCCCCATGAGGGCGGCGAGGCGACTTGTACCGTCCCTGCTATCTGTGATGTTTGCGGACAGGAATACGGCAGCCCTCTCGGCCATCAGAGAAATGAGGAGCTTATCTGTACCGTTTGCGGTGCAACACCTCCTGTGGAGGTGATCGTAGGCGACGTGTCCCAAAAATATGAGACGCTTGCCGAGGCACTCAATGCCGCAGCAGGTCTTGAAAACGCTATAGTCAAGCTTTGGGCAGATATAACGGGTGAGACCGGTGTGTATCTCTACGGTAACAATGTGGTGCTCGATCTCAACGGATATGCGATTACTGAAGTGATGATTGATATATACGAATCAAGTCATGTTATCTGTGACACGAGCGAGCAGGGCGAAGGAAGCTTTAATGGCACTATATACGTCTCCGGTGGAGGACTGACGGTAGAGAGTGGAATAATTGAGGGAACGATAATACTTTATCCAGAGTATGAACTTCCGAGCGTTACAGTGAATGGCGGATATTTTACGGAGATGTCGGGCATTTTGTCTTACGGCGGAGCTCTCGTGATAAACGGCGGAGAATTTGAGTATGGAGTCTTTGGTATAGCTGACGTAGGCGCATATCCCACACAGATTGGTATAGTCGGCGGTAAGTTCATTCAGGGCATTGCTCTTGAAAGTGCAAGTGGTACACTGACTCTCTCCGATATACTTTCCGTTGGCTCTTGCATAAGCTATATTGACGCTGACGGAAACACTGTGGAGATCGATATGGCTTCCAATATATACAACGGATATTTTGAGATCGGACACAGCGGTGTATACGGCGAGTATAAGACTGACGTCTATGCCCATTGGAGAGAGTGCGAGAGCTGCGGCGCGGTATCCGATTACGAAATGCATAGCGGCGGCGAGGCAACCTGCGTGGAGCTTGCAGTGTGCGAGATCTGTCGCTCCGAATACGGCTATCTTGCCGATCACATAGGCGGCGAGGCAACCTGCACGGAAAAGGCAGTTTGTGAGAATTGCGGAAATGAATACGGTATGACACTTCCTCACGATTACGGCGACGGTGAGATCTGCGTTGATTGCGGCACTGGCTTCCCGATAAAGGTTATCGTGGGCGAGGAGGAGTTCCTTTACAACGATATGTACGAGGCTCTTCAAAAGGCGGCAGAGTACGAATTTGCTATGATAGTTCTTCAGGGACACGTTTCGTATCCGGAAGAGATAATTATCCCCGTTAACGGCAATATCGGATTTGACTTTGCCGGGTATACTGTATACAATGTAAACTTCAGCGTTTACGGCAAGCTCACCGTGGATGATTCAAGCGAGAACGGAGAAGGAGGAGTTCACACCGATTATGCCTTTGACGTATATCCGGGCGGAAGCCTTACGATAAACGGCGGTAACATTGATGCATCTACACAGATAAGTGGAAGCGAAACAGACAAAGCAGAGTTCATTATTAACGGCGGCAGATTTACAGGTCGGTACGGAGTTGACGTATATCAGTACAGCGAGCTCTATATAAACGGCGGTGAGTTTGACTGTGATGATGAGGAGATATACATTAGCGAAGGAGCACAAGAGCTGTCCACAGTCGTTCTGTCGGGCGGTGTATTCCCGAACGGACTCATGGTTGTCGGCGGAAACGTGTATAACGTTCTTACGGAGACAGAATGTCTCGTTTACATTGATGAGGACGGATATGCAATCGACGTTGAGACTCTTGACGTTTACTATTACGAAAACTACATTGCAGTAGGACATGACGTAAGCCTGCTTGAATGGGTAAGTGATGAAAATACTCATGCACTTTCCTGTACGGTTTGTGATTATGAAGGCGAGGCTGAGGAGCATATCGCAAATGATCCCACCTGTACCGAAGCTTCTGTTTGCGAAGTGTGCGGAAAAGAACTTGAAGCGGCGCTCGGACACACATGGGTAGATGCTGATTGCACCACACCTAAGACCTGCTCCGTATGTAAGGTAACCGAGGGCGAGGCACTCGGACATACATGGGCAGATGCTGATTGCACCACACCCAAGACCTGCTCCGTATGTAAGGTAACCGAGGGCGAGGCACTCGGACACACATGGGCAGATGCTGATTGCACCACACCCAAGACCTGCTCCGTATGTAAGGCAACCGAGGGCGAAGCGCTCGGACATAAGTACGATGGAGAGACCGATGCCGAGTGTAATGCTTGTGGTGAGATCCGCGAGGTAACAATACCCGAGGATCCCACAAAAGAACCCGGTGAACCCAACGAAGAAACTCCCACAAAAGCGCCAAATAGCGCAGCTGGTGGAGAGAAAGAAAAGAAGGGTTGTAAATCCGCAGTAGGCATCAGCCTTATAAGTCTTACAACTGCTATTGCGGCAGGATTTGTTCTCACAAAGAAGAGAAAATAAAAGAAGATAAGAACGTATAAACAAATGAAATTAACACAGGGGCGTTGCTACGGCAACGCCCCTAACTTTTTTATATATTTTATTGATTTTTAGATGATGTTATGTTATAATATAAATTGAGTAAGTATTTTTTAAGGAGGCTACAATGAAAAACGCAATATATATGCTCTCCCCCGTAAAGGGAGTTCAGATGGGCTCATATATAATAACGTCTGATGACGGACATCTTGTTATGATAGACGGAGGCTGGAGAAGCGACGCGGAGAATCTTATTGAGCATTTAAAGCTCGCATCGGGTATGGATGTGCCGAAGATCGACGCATGGATAATCACGCATCCACATTCCGATCACGTTGAGGGCTTTCTTGAAATAATGCAGAATCATCCCGATGCGGTTGAGTTTAACGGACCTCTGTATTATAATTTTCCGTCAGTGCAGTTTTTAGCTCGTCTTGACAAGGACGCAGCGGCAACGGCTGCCGAGTTTTACGAGGCGCTGCCTACGTTTGCAGACAAGGTTTGTATCGTTTCCGGCGGTGACGTGCATACCGTGGGAAAAATGAAGTTTGAATTTCTCAACTCTCCCGACTTTACACTTTCGCGCGACGTGTGTAACAACGCGTCTCTCGTCATTAAAATGACGCATGGAGAGAAGACAGTAATGTTTACGGCAGACTGCGGATACGATTCGGGTAAAAAATTACTTGAAAGATACGGGGAAAGCGGTATTCTCAAATGTGACGTGTGCCAGATGGCGCATCACGGTCAGGGCGGCTGTGACAGAGATTTTTATGAGGCGGTAAGTCCGAAGATCTGTCTGTGGCCAACGCCCGACTACCTCTGGAACAACGACGCGGGACTTGGATACAACACGCACGAATGGAAGACTCTTGAAACCCGCGCATGGATGGAAGAGCTTGGTGTTGAGAAAAATTACGTAAGCAAGGACGGCACGCAGTACTGCGAGCTTTATTGATGAATATGAAAAATGCTATTTACATGATCGAGTCTGTGAAAAATTCGCAGATGAACAGCTTTATTATAACCAGCGAGGGCGGCAAGATAATCGTAATTGACGGCGGTTGGTCGTGGGATCTTGATGCGCTCCTTTCAAAGCTCAAAGAAATAACCAGAGACGAGATTCCGCATATTGACGCGTGGATACTCAGTCATTCCCACGAGGACCACATAGATGCGTTTATGCGCGTTATGGGTGAGTGCCCCGAGGTGATATCTCTTGACGGCAAGATATACTATAACTTCCCGTCAATACAGTTTTTTGCACACGAGGATCCCTCCGCTGTGAAAACGGCAACGCAATTTTACAAGCTCCTACCGAAATTCGCGGACAAAGCATGCATCGTTTCGGGCGGCGACGTATACGATATAGGCGATATTCATATTGAGGTGCTTTACTCTACCTTGAGTGAGTTTAAGTATGCCGTTTGCAACAATTCCTCAATAGTCTTCAAGCTCACGCTTGGCGGCAAGACTGCAATGTTTTTGGGAGACGCGAGCTTCCACGTCGGTCAAAAGCTGCTTGAATTATACGGAGACACGGATATTCTCAAATGCGATATATGTCAGATGGGACATCACGGGCAGGGAGGCCCCGACAAGGATTTCTACGCCAAGGTAAGCCCCGAGATCTGCTTCTGGAATACACCCAAATGGCTCTGGGACAACGATCTTGGAAATGGCTTTAACACAGCAATATTCGGAACGGTTGAGGTGCGCGGATGGATGGATGAAATTGGCGTGAAAAAGAACATCGTCCTCAAGGACGGCACCGGAGTATACGAGTGGTAATGAATGATAAAAAAATAAAAATAGGCGCGGTCGTGGGTTGTACAGCAAGCGGAAAGACATCGCTTGCCATTGAGCTTGCGCGCCGTCTTGACGGTGAGATAATCTGTTGCGATTCCATGCAGATATACAAGGGCATGGATATTGGCACGGCAAAGCCAACTTCCGAGGAGTGCGCTGCGGTGCCGCATCATCTTTTTGATATTTGCTCTCCGGAGCAGACATATTCTTGCGCGGATTTTGTGCGGGATGCGACGGCGGCGGTCGAGGAAATATCAAGCCGTGGCAAGCTTCCGATATTCTGCGGCGGCACGGGGCTGTATCTTGACCGTTTTCTCAGAGGCGGAAACTCCGACGAGGCGCAGAACGACGAAAATCTTCGCCGCGAGCTTGAGGATTTTGCGAGAGAGTGTGGCGTGGATGCGCTTCACGGCAGACTTCGCGAGCTTGATGCTGAGAGCGCTGACGCGATACACAAAAACAACGTCAAGCGCGTAATAAGAGCAATTGAAATATGTACTCTTTCGGGCAGGAAAAAGAGTGAGATAGACCGCGAAAACTCTGCTTTGACAGACAAGTACGATTACACGGTCATATACCCGTTTTACAATGACCGCGAGATACTCTACGAGCGTATAAACCGACGCGTTGATATGATGATGGAAGCAGGGCTTGTTGAGGAGACGCGACGGCTTCTTGAAGGTGGAGTGTTTGAAAAATCACAGACAGCATCACAGGCGATAGGATACAAGGAGATAATTCCGTATATCAGAGGCGAGGCAAGTCTGTACGAGTGTGTCGAGTTGCTCAAAACTGCAACGCGTAAGTATGCAAAAAGACAGATGACGTGGTTTAATTCAAAGCCTTACGCGCAAAAAATTCTAATGGATGATGAAAACGGCGCAAAAACATTTGAAGATATTGTAAACATTTCGGAAAAACTCTTTTAATGATCAATATTATGTGATATAATAAACTATTAAAAGCGCAAGGAAAATCTTGTGCTGCAGGATGGAGCAAAGGATACTGAAAATGATTAATTTTGGCAAGCTTCGGCTTAGGATAAAACAACGAATAAAGCGCTTTAAATTAAAGCAGACCGTTGTCAATTCCATCGTAGTCGTGTTGATCGCAGCCATGGCGATATATATGGTCGTTCAGTTGTCCCGAAATTTTGTGAATTCCGTATCCACCTTGCGAGCGCAACAAATAACCGACACGGACAGTCTGACACTCAAGGGCTATGTTTTCCGTGATGAAAAGATATATTCCGTGGGTGACGGCAAGGTCGCGGAGTTCCTGATAGATAACGGAGAAAAGGTAAACGTGGGAAAACACGTTGCCAATATATATTCGCTTTCTTCTTCGTCAAAGCGAGATGATGTGCAGGCACAGCTCAATTCACTGACAGACCGCATACGTCTTTTGGAGAACGGTGTTTCAAATGCCAAGAAACTCTCGGAGGCTTCCGCAATATTTGATGATATAGACGATTCCTATTATGCTTTTCTTTTGGCGGTACAAAATAACAATTATTCGCTCGCAGATACAAAAGAACAGCAATTTCTTGACGCTATGAACACTTACATGGTGGCAACGGGAAGAACACAAGAGGCTCAAAGCACGATAAATGCTCTCAAGGCAGAAAAAGATGCGCTTGTGTCAAGCCATTTGTCCGGTGGATGTGCTCCGCTTACGGTGGAGAAGGACCAGGGTTGTTATTTTTACTCGGAATACGACGGATATGAGCAGCTGTTCGATTATTCCCGTGTCATGGAAATGACGGCGGCAGAGTTTTCGGCTCTGACATCGGCTCAAAAGCAGAAATACGGCGGAGGCGCGATCGGGAAACAGGTATTCAGTCCTACGTGGTATATTTGCTTTGAGGTATCGGACGAGCTTTGCGACATGTTTGTCAGTAATTCCGAAAATCAGACGCCTATGGTAGACTATACGGCAAGTTTTTTATCGAATAACGGGGCGAATTTAACTTTAACCTTTGAAAAGGCAGTCTATGCCGATGCGCAAGGGAACAGCGGATTTGCGGTATTTTCCTGTAAGCAGATGCCCAAGGGGTTTGATTTTGCCAGAGCGCAAAACGTTCAGATACAGCTCTCATCCACGACAGGATACAGAGTGCCTACCCAGGCTGTGTACGGTGAGGGGCAGGAACGCTTTGTATATGTTCTCAACGGAAACATGGTTGAGAAAAGACGAATAACCGTTATAGGAAACGGCAACGGATATTTTATAGTCAACACCTTTGAGGCGGATTACAATGAGGGTGGGGAAAACACTCTGCCGTATCTTGCGATAAATGAGCTTATCATTACGTCGGGAAGAAATCTGTACGACGGCAAGTTGCTCAAATAGAGCTGCTCAAACAGAGTCGTTGAAATAGAGAAAGGGAGTGTTCGAGTGAGTTACACTTATCTTGAAGAAAACCTCAGACTTGTGCAACAGAAAATATCTGTTGCGGCAGAATTGTCGGGCAGAGATAAAAAAGACGTGCTTTTGATGCCGGCGGTAAAATACGCAAATGCCGAGGAAATAAATTACCTTCATCAAAATCTCGGAGTGAATGACATCGGAGAAAACCGAGTTCAGCAGCTTTTGGAGCATTGGGGAAAGATTGACAGGGACGGACTCAACGTTCATTTTATCGGCTCGTTGCAGACCAATAAAGTAAAGTATATAATAGATAAGGTGTGTCTTATCCATTCGTTGGATTCCGAACGCCTCGCACAAGAAATAGATAAACAGGCAAAAAAACATGGCATAGTCATGAGAGTGCTTTTGGAGATAAATTCCGGCGGAGAGGAAAGTAAGGGCGGTGTTTCGTTTGAGCAAGCCGAGCAGATGTGTGTTGAACTTGAAAAATACGAAAACATCAATTTTTGCGGATTTATGACCATGGCGCCAAAGTGCGAGGACAAAAATCAGTATCACGAATATTTTTCTAAGACTCGCAAGGTGTGCGAGCATATATGGTATGACAAGCTGAAAAGGCAGGAAAAGCCCATACTTTCCATGGGCATGTCGGACAGCTATGAAATAGCGATAGCCGAGGGCTCTACTCTCGTAAGAGTGGGTGGCGCGCTGTTTAAAAAATGAGAAAAAAATTAGATTTACATAAACGGAGGATAAAACTATGGGAAAATTTTGGATGAATGACAGCAACAAATCAGCAAACGACGATTTCGATATCGATGTTGATAAGGACTATTACAGCAAGTTTGATGGAATGGATTCGTATAATGCCGATGACCTTTACAGCGAGTTTGGAACTATAGATTCCGACGTAAAGGTGGTTGCTCCCGAGGAGGATGAAGAGCCCACTCTTTATAAGGTGCTTTATGCGCCCGAAAGCTGTCAGGACAGCAGAGACATCGTAGATTCTCTCGTTGCCGGCAGAGTAGTAGTCATCAACGTTGCAGACCTTGACAGAGAGAACTTCTTCAGACTTCTCGATTATGTTATGGGTGCGCTCCAGGCTCTGGGCGGAGATATGAAGAGATACGGCAAGAAGGTCGTTGTGCTTTACCCCGCAGGCGTGGATATGGATACTCCTCTTGACGAGATAGAGGATGAGCCTTACGAGGACAACGAGGAAGAACTTGACGGTAATGACTGATATCAGGCATAACTCTGCAGAGCGCGGAGTTTTGCTTAAATTGGAGGTGTGATGATGCCGGAACCTATATATGTGCTGGTAGTTTTTGTATTGCGCTTTATTGACGTTCTGTCTATCTGCATGCTTCTGCGAGCTATACTTGGATGGTTTATTATGGACGGCGGCGGTAAGTTCATGGGATTTCTTTATACCGTGACAGAGCCTGTCGTGATTCCTTTTCGAAAGCTTTTTCGTAAGCTTAATTGGTTTCAAGGTACGCCCATAGATATGGCATTTACGTTTGGGTGGCTGTTTTTGTACCTTATCGAGATAATAATTACGTACATGAGTTGATATGGACAATACACAGGCAAACGAAATAAAACAGCTTGACGCAAGAATAGCCGATCTGTCAAAAAGATCCCTTTCAGGGGAGGTTGGGATATCCGTGTTTTTGTCTCCGTCGCAACAGGCGCTGTCGCGTCAGATACTGATGAGGCAGGGAGTAATACACAGGGCTGCGTTTTTCGGTGGATATGCCGACGCGGAACGCAAACGGATTTTTATTCTTCCTTCATATGCGGACGATTTTGACGGCACACCGGAGCAAAAGCTTATAGAGTATTTTTCGGATGAGGTGTTGAATAGCGTACAAGCTTTGCTTATTACAGGAAGCGGGTACAGAGAGCTTTCGCACAGAGATTATCTGGGCTCGCTTTTGTCTGTCGGGATTGAGCGCGACGTGCTTGGAGACATAGTTGTGGTTGACGAAAGGAGCGCGGTAATATTTTGCTCAGGAAAAATATCGGAATTTATAAAGATTTCTCTTTCGCGCGTTTCGAACGATTGTGTAACAGTATGTGCGTACGAGCCGGATGAAAATTTTTCCGCAAAAAGAGAATACAAGCAAATAAGCGCCACCGTAGCGTCATGCAGACTTGACTGCGTGGTGAGCGCGTTGACGGGACTTTCCCGCGAAAAAACTCAGGAGCTGATACGGCATGAGCTGTGCCAGCTTAATCATCTCACGGAATGCAGGTGCGATCTGGCGCTTGATGCTCCGTGTGTAATTTCCGTCAGAGGATACGGAAAGTATATTCTGAGGGAATTTAACGGTTTAACAAAAAAAGGCAGGATGAGAATGCTTGCCGACAAATATATTTGATATCCAGCAGAAGCGGATGATCATTGGAGGTTTTTAACATTATGGCAAAGGACTACACAAGTTCGCTGAACTTACCTAAAACAGAGTTTTCAATGAAGGCAAATCTTCCCACGCGTGAGCCGGAGACGCTTGCGTATTGGAATGAGATAGACCTTTATAACAGCATGGTAAAGGAAAGAGAAGGTAAAGAGACGTTCACGTTCCACGACGGCCCTCCTTTTTCCAACGGAAATATCCATATGGGACATGCTCTTAACAAGATACTTAAGGACTTTATTAACAAGTACAAGGCGATGTCGGGCTACAAGATCGCGTATGTTCCCGGATGGGATAACCACGGTATGCCCATTGAGTCTGCGATAATCAAGAAGAATAAGCTTGATCGCAAGAAGATGTCTATATCCGAATTCCGTTCTGCCTGCGAAAACTTTGCGCAGGGCTTTATTGACACACAGATGGAGCAGTTCAAGCGTCTCGGTCTTGTTGCCGATTGGGAGAACCCCTACTGCACCATGAGCCCTGATTTTGAAGCGGCAGAGGTTGAGGTGTTTGGAGAAATGTACAAGAGAGGTTACATCTACAAGGGACTTAAACCCGTTTATTGGTGTCCTAAGGATGAGACCGCGCTTGCAGAAGCTGAAATCGAATATGCTACCGATAAGTGCACTTCTATATACGTAAAGTTCAGAGTAAATGATGACAAGGGACTTCTTGACGGCATTTGTGACAAATTAAACACTTATTTCGTTATCTGGACAACAACTACGTGGACACTCCCCGGAAACCTTGCCATAGCACTTAATCCTGTTGAAACTTACGTTGTTGCAAAGGCAGAGAGTGGTGAGTGCTACGTTGTAGCAGAGGCTCTTTGCGAAAAGACTATGAAGGCAGGCGGCGTTGAAAATTACGAGATACTTGCAAGATTTGCGGGTAAGGAGCTTGAGTTTGTAAAGACACAGCATCCCTTCCTTGACAGAGAAAGTGTTGTAGTAAATGCTGACTACGTAACTATGGAAAGCGGTACGGGTTGTGTACACACAGCTCCCGGTTTCGGTGCGGACGACTACCAGACCTGTCGCAGATATAACATTGATATAATCGTTCCCGTTGACGACCGCGGTTATCAGACCGAGGAGGCGGGCAAGTATGCCGGTATGTACTATGCGGCATCTAATGATGCGATACTTGCGGATATGAAGGAAAGCGGCGCGCTCTTTGCGTCCGAGGAGATGGAGCATGAGTATCCTCACTGCTGGAGATGTAAGTCTCCCATTATCTTCCGCGCAACTCCTCAGTGGTTCTGTTCCGTTGAGGCGTTCAAGGACGAGGCAGCTGCATCCTGCAAGGGACTTACATGGCTTCCCGCGTGGGGCGAGGAAAGAATGATACAGATGATTCGCGAAAGAGCAGACTGGTGTATTTCCCGTCAGCGCCATTGGGGACTTCCCATTCCCGTATTTTACTGTGATGAGTGCAAGTCTCCCGTATGCAACGATGAAACTATAGCGGTTGTATCCAAGCTCTTTGGTGAGAAGGGCTCTAATGCTTGGTTCGATATGGACGCATCTGAAATTCTTCCTGATGGCTTTACATGTCCTTGCTGCGGAAAGAAGGCAACATTCAGCAAGGAAACAAATACACTTGACGGTTGGTTCGATTCGGGATCTTCTCATTATGCAGTTCTTCAGAAAAAGGACGGCAGAGAATGGCCCGCAGATATATATCTTGAGGGCGGAGACCAGTACAGAGGCTGGTTCCAGGCATCACTTCTTACGGCAGTCGGTGCGTCCGGAAAGCCGGTAGCACCCTTTAAAGCGGTTCTTACTCACGGTTGGGTAGTTGACGGCGAAGGAAAGGCTATGCACAAGTCTCTCGGCAACTCCATAAGCCCCGACGACTCCATCAAAAAGTACGGCGCTGAGCTTGTAAGACTTTGGGCGGCATCCTCTGATTACCACGTTGATGTTCGTTGCTCGGACAACATTTTCAAGCAGCTCTCCGAGACGTACAGAAAGATCAGAAATACTGCCCGTATCATGATGGCTAACCTCGGTGATTTCAACCCCGATACGGATATGGTCGCATTTGAGGACATGCTTGAGATCGACCGTTGGATAGTAGCTGAGACCAATGAGCTTGTAAAGCTTTGTCTTGAGGGTTACGATACCTATGAATTCCACGTTGTATATCATGCGATAAATAAGTTCTGTACAATAGAGCTTTCCAAGCTTTACGTTGATATAACAAAGGATAGACTTTACGTTGAAAAGGCAGATTCCGCGGCTCGCAGAAGCGGACAGAGCGCGCTTTACACAGTTCTTTCAAGTCTCGTAAGACTTCTCGCTCCTTTGACATCCTTTACGGCAGAGGAAATATGGAAGCATATGCCCCACACATCAAGCGATAAGAAGGTCAGCGTATTCCTTAACGACATGCCTGCTTATAACGAGGCTATGGCACAGGATACGGCAGAGCTCAGAGCGAGATGGGAGCAGATGCTTGCTTACCGTGATGACGTAATGAAGGCGCTTGAAATAGCACGAGCTAACAAGATGATAGGTAAGGCTCTTGACGCAAAGGTTACTGTTTATACAAACGATAATGCTATATACGAGTCGATCAATGCGTTTGGAGATCAGTTGGCAACTGTTTATACAACATCCGGGGCAACTGTAACTATGGGTGATTCGCCCGCAGAAGCTTTCAGTGAAACTCAGTCGGGCATTTCCGTGCTTGTTGAGCCCGCGGACGGATGTAAGTGCGGTCGTTGCTGGGCATATTCACAGAAGGGTATTGACGACGGCGAAGGCGGATTCCTTTGCGAGCGTTGCAAGAACATACTCGAATTATAATCTGAAATTTGAATAAAAACTATCGGGGAAGGACCTTCAAAAAGATTCCTTCCCCGAATGTTGAGGTGAAGAAAATGTATATTTGGATAATCCTTATGCTCCTCGGAGTATTTTTGGATCAGATAAGCAAATATCTCATAGTAATGTATATGGAGCTGGAGCAGTCTGTAGATATCATTCCGCGAGTGTTCAGATTTACCTATATCCGAAATGAAGGCGCGGCATTTGGTTCCATGGCGGATTCAAGATGGATATTTATGGTCGTATCATGTATCATGATAGTGGGCATATTCGTGTATATCTTTTGGAAGAAGCCGCAAAGCAAGCTTCTGATGTCTGCATTAACGCTTATAGTGGCGGGCGGAATAGGAAACATGATAGACAGAATACGTCTGGGGTACGTCATAGACTTTCTTGATTTTTGCGCGTTCCCGAATCTTTGGATGTGGACGTTTAACGTGGCAGATGCATTTGTCTGCATAGGCGCAGGTCTTATGATCTTGTGGATGATACTTGACATGGTGCGTGAGCAAAAGGCGGAAAAGCTCAGAAAGGCAGAGGCTATCGCCGCAACGACCGAGAATAGATCTGAGGAAGAGTTAACAGAGCTTTCTGTAAATGAAGAAACCGGCGACAATGATGAACAGCAATGATATGGAATACCGGGAGCTTGGGGAAGCGGAGTATGAGGAAAAAATATCCTCGTTTACTGTAGAAATTCCCGATCGCGCAGATAAGGCGATTTCTCTTGCACAGGATATATCCAGAAGCCTTGCGGTAAAGCTTATCGAGGGCGGAGCAGTTCTGGTAAACGGAAAGCCTTGCGATAAAAAGGATAAACTGCGCGCAGGAGATCTTGTTCAGATAAATTATCCCGAGCCTGAGCCTGACAAAGCAGAGCCTGAGGATATACCGCTTGATATTATTTACGAGGACAACGACATTATTGTGATAAATAAGCCCGAGGGAATGATAGTTCATCCCGCGACAGGCATATATACGGGAACTCTCGTAAATGCGCTTCTTTACCACTGTAAGGATAGCCTTTCGGGAATAGGCGGAGTGGCAAGGCCCGGTATAGTTCATCGCATTGATAAGGATACGTCTGGACTTTTGGTTGTTGCAAAGAATGACGAAGCTCATATTTCGCTTTCCGAGCAGATGAAGATACACGGAGTGAGCAGAATTTATCATGCGCTTGTCGTTGGCAACATAAAAGATGACAGCGGCACAATAAACAAGCCTATTGGCAGGCATCCCGTTGACCGAAAGAAAATGGCAGTCATTTTAAATTCGGATATGAAGTCGCGAGAGGCGATAACACACTTTACCGTAAAGGAAAGGTACTGTATCGGCGGCCAGAGATTTACATACGTTGAATGCGTTTTGGAAACAGGACGAACGCACCAGATACGTGTGCACATGGCAAGCACAGGACACCCTCTTATAGGGGACGAAATTTACGGCGGCGGCAATACCAAATTTGAAGCGCAGAACAGAAATCTTTTGAACGGACAGGCGCTTCACGCAAAGGTGTTGGAGCTTACGCATCCGCGCACTCTTGAACGCATGAGATTTGAATGCGAAATGCCGACGAATATGCAAAGTCTTATAGAAAAATTAAGAGCTCAGAATAATGACTGATAAAAAATTTGAGAATATAATAATAGTATCCGACATGGACGGTACGTTTTTCGGCGACAAGGCGACACTAGTACAGAGAAATATAGACGCTATCAACTATTTTAAGCAGAACGGCGGAAAATTTACTTTTTCTACCGGCCGTGTTCACTACAATATAACTCATTCGGAAAATGGAGTGGACACGCTGTGCAACTGTCCCGCGATCTGCGCGAACGGCTCGTGTATTTATGATTTTCAGAGCAAGACCACGCTTAAAGAAACGTATATGGATACGGATGCCGTCATAAATACCATACGCTTTGTAAATGAAAAGAGCAAGACCACAGGTGCGCGATGCTCAACCCCGTACGGATTTATCACGCATGAGCTTGTGGGGCTTATAGCCAAGGACGTAGCGCACTTCAAGGGCGGCAGGGTAGAGGTCAAGCCATTGAACGAATGGAGAGGAGAGCAGATACTCAAGCTCGTATTCCGCGATGAGGCTGAGCCGCTTCTAAAGCTTCGGCATGAGGTTGCAGAGAGGTTTGGCGACATATTTACGTACGCATCGTCATCGCCCAGATTTTTTGAGATAAACGCGGCGGGATGTTCAAAGGCAAACGGCATAGAATATCTGAGAGGGATGTATCCGCAGGCAAAGATATATGCCGTGGGGGATTATGAAAATGACCTGGAGATGCTTTGCGCGGCTGATATTTCCGCATGTCCCGAAAATGCCATGGATTACGTCAAGGAGAAGGTGGACATAAAGCTTTGCGACTGTAATATGGGCGCGATAGCAGACCTTATAGCGCATATTGAAAACAGTAATTGAGTATTTTATCAAATAATGCTTGACAACATTATTTCTTTGTGATAAAATAATAGAGTAAAAGAAACATCCATAGATCTTTATTTACGGAGGAAAACATCATGAACAGAATTAAGACTATCGAAACAAAGGATATCGTAAAGACAGTTAACAACGGCGGTTGCGGCGAGTGCCAGACATCCTGCCAGTCTGCTTGCAAGACATCTTGTGGCGTTGCTAACCAGCAGTGCGAAAATAAGTAATTTGTTGAAGGTAACACTTCTAACAGTGAAAACGCTGCCAGAAGGCAGCGTTTTCATTTGCTGACCGTCGAAAAAACGCGCATAACTTCGTTGTAGACGCCTTGTTATGCACATTTTTTCTTGGTCATCATATTTGAGATAAATGATTATCTGCACATGTATAAATAATATTTCGGAGTGAAAAATGGTACATCAGTATAAACTTAACGGATACAATATCGTGCTTGATACCTGTTCAGGTTCGGTACATACAGTCGACGAGGTCGCGTACGATATAATTTCCATGTATAAAAATTCAAGCCGCGAGGAGATAATATCCGCCATTCTTGAAAAATACGGACATATGCCCGGCGTGACTGCCGAGGAGATAGACGGTTGTATTGACGATATAGCGGCACTTGAAGCCGCAGGAAAGTTGTTTTCTGAGGATAAGTTTGAAAAGCTCGCATATACCTATAAAAACAATTCCAAGGTCATAAAGGCGCTGTGTCTGCACGTAGCGCACACCTGCAATCTCAATTGTTCATATTGCTTTGCCTCCCAAGGAAAATATCAGGGTGAGCGAGCGCTCATGTCCTTTGAGGTCGGTAAGCAGGCTTTTGATTTCCTTATTGCAAATTCGGGCACGAGACGCAATCTTGAGGTTGACTTTTTCGGCGGCGAGCCTGCGCTCAACTTTGAGGTAGTAAAGCAGCTCGTTGAATACGCACGGAGTATAGAAAAAGAGCATAACAAAAATTTCCGCTTCACGTACACCACCAATGGAATGGTACTGACGGACGAAATGATGGAATATCTCAACCGCGAGATGAGTAACGTGGTGCTTTCTCTTGACGGTCGCCGCGAGGTCAACGACCACTTCCGCCGCGACTATGCGGGCAAGGGAAGCTACGATACCATCGTTCCTAATTTCCAAAAGCTCGTAAAGCTTCGCGAGGGTAAGAACTACTATGTGCGCGGAACGTTCACTCACAATAATGTGGATTTCACAAATGACCTCTTCCATATGGCAGACCTCGGTTTTACCGAGCTTAGCATGGAGCCCGTCGTTTGTCCTCCGTCGGATCCTTACGCGTTGACTGATGAGGATCTTCCTAAGCTCTTTGAACAGTATGAGATACTCGCGAAGGAAATGATAAAGAGACGTCGCGAGGGCAGACCGTTTACGTTTTATCACTATATGCTTGACCTTAAGAACGGCCCTTGTATTTATAAGAGAATCGCGGGTTGCGGATCGGGCACGGAATATATGGCAGTCACCCCTTGGGGAGACCTTTACCCCTGCCACCAGTTCGTAGGAGACCAAAAATATCTGCTCGGTAACATCTGGGACGGTGTGAAAAACACCGAAATTCAGGACGAGTTCCGTCGCTGTAACGCATACTCCCGCGAGGACTGTCGCGACTGCTGGGCAAAGCTTTATTGCTCAGGCGGCTGCGCGGCAAATTCCTATCATGCAACGGGCAGTATTGAGGGAGTTTACAAATACGGCTGCGAGCTTTTCAAAAAGAGAATTGAGTGCGCAGTTATGATGCAGATAGCCGAGACGGAAGACAATGAAAACACCGATAGTTGATTTTGTCCGCGGATACGCGCAGAAAAATAGCGTCAGACTTCACATGCCGGGGCATAAGGGAAATTCCTGCCTCGGCTTTGAAGTATTTGACATAACCGAGATAGACGGCGCTGACGTGCTTTATTCTCCCGACGGTATAATTTTGGAGAGTGAGAATAATGCAAGCCGCCTTTTCGGTACGGCGCACACCTATTATTCTACCGAAGGAAGCACGCTTTGCATTAAGGCTATGCTTGCTATAGCCACGGCAGACAGAGGCGGTGGAAGACCGCTTGTTTTTGCTACAAGAAACTCGCACAAGGCATTTATTTATGCCGCGGCGCTGCTTGATTTTGATGTCGAATGGCTGTATCCGAGCGAGTTTTCGCATCTCTGCGCATGTGATGTCACACCGAGTCAGCTTGAAACGGCGCTCCAAGAATGTAAGCGAAAGCCTTGCGCGGTGTATGTGACCTCGCCCGATTATCTTGGTAATATTCTTGATATAAAAGGACTTGCAGATGTTTGCCACGCACATGGCGTGCCTCTGCTTGTAGACAACGCGCATGGCGCATACTTGAATTTTTTGAGAGAGCCTTTGCACCCGATAGCTCTCGGCGCGGACATGTGCTGTGATTCGGCACACAAAACTCTCCCGGTTCTTACGGGCGGAGCGTATCTGCACGTTTCTGAAAATGCGAATGGGGACTACACCCAAATTGCACGGGAAAAGCTCTCGCTTTTTGCATCAACAAGCCCATCATATCTTATTTTACAGTCCTTGGATTTGTGCAATGCATATCTTTGTGACTGCTATTTTGAAAGACTTTCCGCCTTGTGTGACAGGCTTACTCGTATGAAAAACAGACTTTCAGAGAGTGGGTTCTGTATTTGCGGCTCAGAACCGCTGAAACTCACGCTGGACGCGTCAAAGTCGGGTTTTTCGGGCAAGTCACTATCCGAATATTTGAGTGCGTGTGGAATAGAAATTGAGTTCTCTGACCGCGACTGTGCGGTAATGATGTTCACCCCGGAAAATAGCGAGGATGACATTTCGCATGTTGAACGCGCGCTTCTCTCCTTTGATCTTTCGAAGGAGGGTGATCAGGCTTTGAGTGATGCAGAACTCTGCACTCTGCACTCTGCACTCTGCACTCATATAAGGGTTATGTCTATACACGATGCGATATTCTCACGTTCGGAATTGATATCCACAGAGGACGCAGAGGGAAGAATTTGCGCCTTGCCTTGTGTCTCATGCCCGCCCGCCGTTCCTGTTATTATTAGCGGAGAGAGGATAGAGCAGGGGCATATCGAGCTTTTGAAATATTACGGAACAGAACAAATTTCAGTTGTAAAATAATTTGGAGGCAATTGTGTCGGAAATCCTTGAAATTATAATGATTGTGAGCTTCGGCGTATCATGGCCTGTGAACGTGGTAAAATCCTACCGCGCGAGAACGACTAAGGGAAAAAGCCTTGTGTTCTTGCTGTTGATATTATTTGGCTACGTCGCAGGAATAACCTCAAAGCTTATAAACGAATCCTATATGGCTCAGTTTTCAGAAAAATGGTACGTTTTATGCTTTTATATCCTCAACTTTATAATGGTTGCTTGTGATGTGGCGGTTTACGCGCGCAACTACCGCCTTGATAAAAAAAGAGAAGCAGGGGAGACAGTATAATGAGAATACTTACCATAGGAAACAGCTTTTCAGAGGATGCAACAAGATATCTTTATGATATTGCAAAAGCGGCAGGGGAGAGCTTTGAGATAGTCAATATTGCTATTGGCGGATGCTCTTTAGAGACGCATTATAACAACATGCTCGAACGCAATAAGTCGTATTTGTACTTTCATAACGGAGTATTTACGGGGGATTGTGCGGAGCTGACCGAGACTGTGGAATCGGGAGTGTTGGATGTAATTACACTCCAGCAGGTCAGTCATTTAAGCTTTAATAAGGCGACGTATTACCCTTACATCAGCGAGCTTGTGAAATATATAAGAGAAAAACAGCCGAAAGCTCGCCTTATGCTTCACGAGACATGGGCATATGAGGACGGCAGTGAGCGACTTTGCGTCATGGCAGGATACAAAACGTCGGACGAGATGCTGTCCGACATAAAAAAGACGTATTCTGAGGTAGCTGCGGCAGAGGGCTTTGACGGTGTCATTTTGTCGGGAGATATGTTTGGGGCGCTTCTCAAATCGGGAATTGCCAAAATACACAGAGATACCTTCCACGCTTCTCTAGGTCTTGGCAGGTATGCACTTGGACTTTTGTGGTTTAAGATGCTGACCGGCAGAAATGTATCCGATAATAGCTTTTGCGAGCTTGACGAGCCGATATCTGCATCGGATATTGAAATAATTAAAGGATATATTGACCAAATATAAAAATAAGCGCTATTCCTTACGAGGAATAGCGCTGTTTTATAAAGGGTTCCAATCTGCAACTGTATCTGCGCCGCTGTTGTGGTAGATGGTTGTGAAGTTGCCCCAAGCGTCGTATTTGTAGTTTAAAAGCTTTGTTTACGTTTTCAGTATACCATATTTCGGAAATATTGTCAAGCGTATCATACTCATACCACATTACGAAAGCCACGCGGTTATCCGCGTGGCTTTTATGTTTAAAGATGGATTTTTGGAATCATGATTTTGAATCAACCACAAACAAAATATCAAGTACAATCTTTGACTATTTCATATCCTGTTTGAGCCAATTTATTCATAGTTTCAAAACTCATATTTGTAAAAGAAGGAACTCCTAACTTGTGAAAGCATATGTTCAATTTTTCCTTATTCCGTTTGCTGATTCTAATTACAATTTCATTGTAATAATTTTTTGTTAAAGCAATATTCTTGGTGTTCATAGGTTTATTGGCTGAAATCAACATATATACAGGTGAAGAGTCACTTCCGTAATTGTAGGATTTGAAAATTCCCACATAGTTTATGTCGGACCATTTATAATTGCAACATTTTTTGGCTAGTATTTTACTTGTTATACCAACATCGGTGATATATGAAACAATGAGCCCAACTTTAGCAATAAAAGCAGTTACAACTATGGCAGATAAGAATACCAAGTATAAAACTATAAGTATGGTGATATTCCAACCAATTGCAAGTAGCACAAAAATGGCAACAAGGCATAAAAGCAACACAACAGATATTGTAACAAAATCAATAAAAAGCGCTGGTGATCGATAGTTTTTTACCATTATTGTGAATCGTCTTCCTTTCTTACATATTGAATTACCCAGTCAATACACGATGTAATCATATTTGCATTTCCGCCAACTACGGCACTGGCAAATCCTTCCGCAACAGGCGAAGCTAATCCGTTAAATGCTTGATTTACCACTACTCCTGCACCCATCCCAATTGGCGCACACGCAAATGAAACTAATCCTGACACAACAGCATCTTGTACATCTACATGCTCTGAAAACGTTCCTATGTCATTGCCCAATTCTTGTTGTTTGTTATCTTCGATTTTGTAGTTAATATGTCCAAGTATGCCTTGCCCTGTAGAAACGTACCCATCCGCATTTATGAATCTTCTTATCTGCGGATCATAGTATCTGCTATTGAGATAATAGAATCCTGTCTCTTCGTCGTAGTAGTATCCTCTGTACTTGAAAGGATTCCAATCGGCAACTGTATCTGCGCCGCCGTTGTGGTAGATGGTTGTGAAGTTACCCCAAGCGTCGTATTTGTAGTTTAAAAGCTTTGTTTACGTTTTCAGTATACCATATTTCGGAAATATTGTCAAGCGCATCATACTCATACCACACCGACGCGCCGTTTGCGTAGTTGATAGCCGACAGCTTGCCGTTGGAATAATTGAGCAACTTCAGATTTCATATACAACCCTATCATGGCAAAAACAAAAGATATCCCGTTCCGCCTTAGCAGAACGGGATATCTTTTGTACCAGAGAAACATTCAATTAAAGTTTAGATTTAATCACTAATTCAAAATTATGAATTTAATTATCCATCACTGTTTTTATCATGTTTTTGTCCTTTCTTTTTAGGAATCCATCTCCCATATGCAAAATCAGGTTTGGGGCTCCAAAAAAGCAATGCTATTAGTAACATCCACAAAACATCAAATCCCGCTATACCAATCGCAAGCATCTGGCCAACATTAAATGACAGCTCTATGAAATGTACGATCACACAAGTAATTAAACAAGCAGGATGGCTTATCAACACAAGACAATAGAGCGTGCGCAATATTTTAGGAATCTCTGCGGTATATCTATTGTAAAACAACCATTCTTTAAAAGACTCTTCTTTTTTTCTCTTTTTATATGCACTATTGTTAAGCTGATATCTTTTAATGCCATACAAGAAACCGCGTAGGAATACAAATGATATAAAATAGCAAAGTGCAATTACAATAATCTGGTTTTTGAAGTTCATGGATTACCCTCCGAATATACGCTGATATTGACATTTCATATAATCAGACGACGCTATCTCCGTTCCTATTGAGGAAATGAAATCACCTGGAATTCCTCGAACGAAAGATTTATAATACTTAGCTGAATTTTTTCCATAATACGCAAACGCTTTTCTTGCCTCTTTCAAACCAGCTTTTAGTCCTCTGTGTTTGGCGGTATTGACTGTACGTGTTACGGTTTGCTTTCCAAGATTTGTCAAGTGTTTTGTGCCCTTTCCGGCTCCTCCCATTGCACCTGATATACCACCGATTGTACCATCTATTAGCATATCACCAATATCAAAGTTATTAAATCCTTCATTCTTAACAACTTGATTTGCTGTATTTTCTACTATAGATATCGCTGTGTTTCCTACTATCATTCCTGCCATTCCAACCCCTGTTGAAGCCAATGCGCCACTTACAGCGCCTGAAAGCATAGATGTCACAAGTCCATCCGTTAATGATTTTCCTGAAATAGCATTAGATACCACTTTAACAGCCCCGCTAATTACTGCGCCTACTACTGCACCAGCAACTATATGCCAAAACTCACCGCCTTGGTCTGCACGAGTTATGGGATTGTTGTCACAGTACGCATACAGATTTTTGTCGGTCAGTGCATCCGGCGTTGCGGTCAGAATGTTGATGTTGTCGGGATTGATGAATCTTCTTATCTGCGGATCATAGTATCTGGAATTCAGGTAATAGAACCCTGTCTCTTCGTCATAGTAGTATCCTCTATACTTGAAGGGATTCCAATCGGCAACGGTATCTGCGCCGCCGTTGTGGTATGTAGTTGTAAAGTTGCCCCAAGCGTCGTATTTGTAGTTTAAAAGCTTTGTTTACGTTTTCAGTATACCATATTTCGGAAATGTTGTCAAGCGCACTGTCTATTTCATTTTATCCTTGTGCGGCATGCAAAGATATATAGTTCCCGTTACATTTGCTTTATGTAGATATGTGCCGTGCTCGGCATCGTTAACAACGCTCCAGCCTTCTTGTTCTGCGGGCATGTCGTCGAGAGCGTGGGGAAGAGTTGCCACCACGGCGCCGGAATTTGCACAGTAGCTTTCGGGGAACAGGCACACCTCAGCGTTTTCAAGGCCGCTTATGCGTATTTTGCGGCGGAAATATCCGTTTACAGGCGGGCATTCACGCACGCTGACCTTTCCGCTTTCCTGCTTTACAAACACACGGCACTCGCGATGCGCGCATCTATCAAAGCGATAGGTGGCATATCCGTTTTCAATATACGCATCGTATCCGTCGAATATGGGCGCTCCGAGAGGGAATTTAAGTTGTGTTTCTACGGTGTTGTCTCGGTTATATATTGAAAATATTTTTGCGTTGTTGTGGCGATGTATTGTTGTAGATGGCAACTCGCCCATGCGTTTGCCGCTTGCGAACAGTCTCTCGGATTCTCGGAGTTCGGATTCTTTTTTTGTTTCACCGTCATGGCAATATCCTCCGATGAGGGTATCTTTTCTGTCCATAAAGCGAAGCTTATATCCGTAGTAAGCCAGAGCGTTCATTATCTGTTGAGTGTCACCGAAAATGTCCACTTTCGGGCAGTTTATTTTCACTTTGGACAGTGAATCGAAGCTACCGTACAGAATGATTTTTGCTCCGTTATCGGCAAGCCGGTGTATTTTTTCCCAAGCTGCATTGTTTTCAAAACGCGCGGGAATGACAAGAACCGTCTTTTTGTACATTGCAGGGGTAAGCGCATCTATGTTGTCGGTGGAGATAACACAGGAGAGAGGAAGACCGCTGTTGAGAGAATTTTGCAAAAATCTGTCGCCAAAATACATCTCTGACAGAAGATCGCCGTTATTTGTGGTATATTCTCGGAAGGGGTACACCAGCGTTACGGGAGCGATATCGTCGGGAGCTTCCTTTTCGGCTTTGAGAATATGAGGAATTACTTCATTGGCGCAGTTATCGGGCAGCTGTCCTTTGCTATTATCTATCGAAAGAATATGGAAAAGCGTTGGAGAGTGAATGCGTCCGTCCTTGGTAATTCTTGACAGAGACATAGGAATATAAATATCGTGAGGGCTACCCTCATATCTGTCGTACCACGGAGAATTTGCCCACCAAATGTCATGCAGATAATATCTGAACATATAGTCGTTTTCGGGAATTTCGGCATTTCGTGTGAGCTGACCGAGAATTTCTATTCCGATATCGTCGTTTATAGCTGCCCACGGTGAGTTGGGAGGCGGGGTTATGTTGAATTTTCCGTTGTAAATATCGTAAAGCGGCACTCCGTCGCTTGCGTAATCAATGCCTACAGAGTAGTTTGTTCCTCTTGTTTGTATGGGAAAATCAGGACAAGCCTCGCGGAAATATTTCCAGAACAAGAATACCTTTTCTCTTGTATCGGGCAGTTTTTCGGCGTGAAATTTGTCACCGTCATAAATTTTGCCAAGCTCATTCCACGGCTCATAACAAAATCCCATGCCGTTTGAGAGCCAGATATAGTCAAAGCCCATATCGGATAGGAAAATATTTGCTTGTTTTCCAAAGAATGTACCCATAGGTGTGCCTTCGGGAATTCCGTTTGGATATGCGGCGTAAGGATAATCGTCTGCATGGAGCAGGGCGGTACAGTCTACGAGCCCGTAGACTCCGCAACCTGTGCCGTTGCAGGATTCGGGGTGACGGTTGTATTTAAAGTCCGAAATCGCGAATTCAGGGCCTATATCAAACGTAGCGCCTACGGTTATTTTCGAATTGGGAAAATACTTTTTTCCCTCGCTTTTGATAGCTGCAACTATTTTTTGCAGTATGCGATAAGTCATTTTGGGAGGGGTATCTATGTATTTTTGCTTTTTGTCATGCAGACTTGTCGAGGGAGAATCATTCTCCGACAGCTCGGGCATGTTTGCGTGACCGAGCCAATATGCCCATTCAAATTCACGGTCAAGCTCCCCCGTGTAATCAAGTATCTCGCCGCCCTCGCTTGTCCAAAGCATAATAGAGATTTCTTGTCTGCTTTTCAAAAGCGCGTGCCATTGCTCGAACACCTTTTTGCAAACGGAGCGAATATATTCGTCGTCTGTTTGTTTGAAGGGCTTTATACTCATTTCAAGAGTTACAGATCTAAACATATTAAACCTCAATCAAATCAATTCCCGCCATCTTGGCGAACATTTTAATTTCCTTGGAGTGATCACCTATACCGAGAGCCAGGTGATGAGTAGGACCTGCGTCGCACCATCTCTCAAGCCATTCCGTGACACCCATCTTGAAACGGCATTTGGTGTTTGTGTTGCCTGTCTGCGGTATAGCTCCCGGCATGGACTCTCCTGCCGATGAGATAAGCTTTAACTTGCCGTTTCCCGCAACGGAGCATGAGAGCAGGGAAATGTCGCCGGTCTTGAGCTTGAACTCGACCGACACGCCCGCGCCGGGCTTTCCGTGGAATTTTTTGAGCTTTCTGATAATAGGCTTTTCGTTACTGATATTTATGTTGTGAGGGCCGTCGTGACCGACGAGAACTATATCGTCAACCACGTCAAATGGGTGGAGCTCTGCAAAGCTGCCGCCGCCTCCTACGCGATTCATTATAAGCATCGCGGCAGCGGTCTTGAGGTCTGCCTCGCCCGCAAGCGGAATTCCGCGGCTGGTAAGCAGGGAGTTTCCTATGATAAGGTTGGACGCTATTCGTTCGTAAAGGTTGCCTTTTTCTCCTTTGTAGAAATACGCAAGCGCGGTCAGACCGTTGATTTCAACAAGCTTGTCAAGTCCTACGGCATTTCTTGCCGCCCATTCAAGGTCACTGTCAAGCACGTAGTCTGTCAGGGGATCGTTTGAAGGCTCGCAAATGTCAAAGAGGGATTTTATTTCGTCAATTTTAGCCTTTATTTCATTTTCACTTGCCCCCTCAACGTACTCTGCGAGCTCGCACATTTCAAGCATCTTCACGTGCGCGCCAAACGTCGCCGCAAATGCAGTGGGGTCGGTGTTCATGTCGTACATCCCGTCGTATGTATGTCCGAGATAGCCGAATTTTGCGTATTTGAACGCCGCAAGAGCAGAAATAGCTCGCTCAAGCTCACTGACACGTTCCTGTATGCGCTGAGTATTGCTTGCCGCTTCTACTATAAAAAACGGCATAGGTGCGCCGAGTCGCTCATAAACGCCTGCAAATTCCGGCATAGAGCAAATGTCGTCGTTGCAAAGCTGCATATATGTTGTCGTCTTGGAATAATCCAATCTGTCAAGCGGCTGGATTCCGACAAGTACTTGCGGAATCTTGAGATATTTGGCAAAAGGGAATACCACTGCAGAGGTTATGTAAGTGGACATGATGATAAAGAGTGCGTCAAGGTCTTTTTCCTGTGCTTTCTTGAGGCAGACAAAAGCCGAATCAACGTCATCTGCATATCCAATATCAATAATATCGGAATTATCCGAAAAATACTTTTTAAAGTCATCCTGCTTGCGCATAAGTTCTTCCTTTAGTCCGTCAAACTGAGGCCAATAAATAAAATGCCCCATGCCGATAAGCCCAATTCTCGCGCGTCTTGTGTGTATCATGATCTACCATCCTTTGATCCTTTAAAATTCAAGCCTTTACAGCTTGTTTTCATTATACACTGGTGTTATTTTATTGTCAATACAGTTTGTGATTTTGTTTGGGCTGTTTTGGCGTATTTCGATCCTATACAGGGGGGATTCGAATCTCCATATTTTCGCAAAAAAACAAAAGAGCGGTACGTGTGTACCACTCTTTTGTTTGGCGGAGAGTTCTGTTTATTTTCCAGGAATATTTATTACTTTTGTTGGCACAAAATTAGGCACAAAACCTTAAAAAGTGTTGTTGATATATCATCAACGGCAATTCTTTGATATGAAATGTGCACAAAACCGAGAAATAAATTTGTTGCGAAAGAGCAGTAAAAAGGTGTGTGAGCGAGGATAAAGATTAAAGCTTCATAAAATAAGGGCCACAGGTACTTTCGTGTGTCTTTATATAAGTCCACGAGAAATCTGGAGCTATGACATAAACTTCTACCATTCTGTCAAGTGCACTTGCCGAATTCAACTCCCATGTTATATCGTGTGTCTTTTCATCCTCAAACCACTCTATATATT
>SVTX01000021.1 GCA_015063545.1 Oscillospiraceae bacterium
ATCTTGCTTTTTTAATGTTAATCACAGATGCTGCGGCGGCAGATATTATAAAGAAAAAGAGGTTCGCGCTTCGCGCTTCTGCCACGCTTGCCTGATTCGTTGCGGTAAGATAAATTGCAAATAAACCTCCCGATCCCACTCCGAGACCGGACAGTATGGCTATCAAAAAAGCCGCCAGAGAGTTTGTCCATGTTCCGATTAATTTCATAACAGTTTACCCCATGACCATTCTGATTCCCGACCAGATCACAAGCAGGGTGAATATCGAGCTTATGATTTTTGACGAGAACCGTTTTTGTAAAAAGCAACCCGCCAATCCTCCCAACGCGGAGGGGACAATGAGCTGCTTCCACGAAGAAAAAACAATATCTCCTCGTGCGGAATATACGCTCAGGCTCACGAGCGATATGCAGACTATGGCGAGCTGAACGTTGGATAATATTGTTTTGCTGTCGCATGCCGATTTACCGTCTTTCGATAACAGAGCTGTCAGTGCTATGGTTATCAGTATTCCTCCCGCTGCGCCGATAAGGCCGTTTAAAAAGCCGCCCAAAACACAGCATGCCGCCAAAATAAAAATTTGTTTTTTGCTTAATTTGCTTATTATGTCCATTACAAACCCTCCGTGTAACAACAAATAATTTAAAAATAAACTCAAAATTTACAAAAAAATGTAAAATTCACACCGAATCGGACGAAAAATCGCCAATAAATCGTATTTAGGGTATTGAAAAAACCGACACTATATGTTATAATATAAAGTGATATATTATTTTTACGGTCGGGGCATGTAATTATTTTTCCACACATCCGCCGCATGATACGCGGTAGCTCCGATACAAAATTTCAAAGGAAGTTTTACAAACATGGCTGATTCAAAAAACAAGAAAAATTCGGTAACGAAAAAAGTTCAGACAAAGGCCAAGAGCAAAGTCAAGAGCAAGGCAAAACGCGCGGGTAAGTCTGTTATGCGTCAGGTCTGGCCTGTTGTATTTCTGCTTGTGGCGGTGTTTTTGCTGGTTTGCTTTGTAACCAATTTGTTCTGCAATCCGCATAATGAATTAAAGGGCGGAGACGAAGGCTCGCACGCAATGGGACCGCTTGGATTCTATATTTGCGAAGTGTTCTTCGGACTTTTTGGACACGTTGCGTTCCTGATACCCATCATACTTGCTTTTCTTGCGATTTTCTGGAATAAGTATGCGGAAAGCGGCAAGGCATTCGGTAAATTGATTCTGGCGATCGTTACCATACTCTTGTCCTCGGCATTCATACATATTTTGATAATGCTTATCGCAGACGAGGCATCCTACAATTTCGGAGTGCTGTACAGAGCAGGCGCGGCGCTTGAGGGCGGCGGTGTACTTGGCGGCTATCTCGGATATTTGTTCTATTTGCTTTTGAGAGGCGGCTCGATATTCCTTCTGGGTATAGTCGTGCCCGTGCTTGCTTGCTACCTTTTCGGTCTTCCTCTTCACGTTTATATCGGAAAGCTTGGAGATCTTATCAGATACAAGTGGGAACACAGAAACGACGCTCCCAAGAACAAGTCCAAGAAGAACCGTCCTTCGAGAAGTAAATATGACGAAGATGACGAGGACGGCGAGGATGATGAGCCTGAGCAAATTAAGGTGAAGCCTGTTCCGACAAGAGCTAAAGAAAAAGACGAAAAGAAACTTTCAAAGAGTCAAAATCCGTCTGACGATGACGAGATCCGGATCAAACTTCCCGACGCAGCAGACGAAGAAGAGACTGAGAGTGACGATGAGAACTTCAGAGACGATGTTCCCGTATCCGCGTTCGGTAAAAAGGCTACCTCAAAGAGTGATACGTTCAAATCCGAAGATGCGGATGAGGATGAGATTGAGAATGATGAGATATGTATAAACGCGCTTGATTATGACGACTTTGAGGATGAGATAACCATAAACGGCAAAGCGCCCAGAATAGATACAAAGACAGGCGAGGTTATTTTTGACGAGGGCGCAGATGATTCGCTCGAAGAAGAAAGAATCGTTTTTGACGATGACATAAAAGACGAGCTGGGAGTTGTTGAGGAAGAACCTGTTCGCGAATATAAGTTCCCCCCTATCGACCTTCTTAAGAAGGGCGGGCTGAAATCCGGCACGAGCGAGGCGGAGATAGAAGAAAATAAACAGATACTCCGTGAGGTTCTGGAGAGCTTCAAGATAAAGGTAAAGGATATAACGTGTTCCTGCGGTCCTACCATAACCAGATATGAGATCAAGCCCGATGCGGGCGTCAGAGTTCGCGCGATAGCAAATCTCGTTGACGATATCGCTCTTGCGCTTGCAAAGTCGGGTGTAAGAATAGAAGCTCCTATCCCCGGTAAAGCGGCTGTTGGTGTTGAAGTGCCTAACGATTCCAGAGCAAACGTGCTTTTGCGTTCGATTATAGAAACGCCCGAATTCCAAAATCACAAGAGCAAGATCGCATCTTGTTTGGGAGCTGACGTTTCGGGACATCCCGTCGTATTCGATATTGAAAAAATGCCTCACCTTTTGGTTGCGGGTACTACCGGTTCCGGTAAATCCGTATGTATCAACACAATAATTGCAAGTATTTTGTACAGAGCAAAGCCCGATGAGGTCAAACTTGTTCTTATAGACCCCAAAAAGGTTGAATTTAACGTGTACAGAGACATTCCCCACCTTTCCTGTAAGATAGTTACAGATCCCAAAAAGGCTGCGGGCGCGCTTAATTCCGCAGTTAATGAGATGGAAAAGCGTTTTGAACTTATTGAGGAAGTCGGTGTGCGTAATATCACGGGTTATAACGAGATCACGAAGAACGATCCCGACAAGCCGTTCATGCCCAGAATGGTCATTATCATTGATGAGCTTGCGGATCTTATGATGACTGCGCCCGATGAGGTCGAGACGGCGATATGCAGAATTGCTCAGAAGGCAAGAGCTGCGGGAATCCATCTGATCCTGGGTACACAGCGTCCGTCCGTTGACGTTATTACCGGTCTTATCAAGGCAAACATTCCTTCAAGAATTGCGTTTACCGTTACATCGTCTGTCGATTCAAGAACCATCATTGATATCGGCGGCGCGGAAAAGCTCATAGGCATGGGAGATATGCTTTATTCTCCCGTTGGATCGCCCAAGCCTCAAAGAGTTCAGGGCGCGTTTGTAAGCGACGGAGAAGTTGAAAGCATTGTTGATTATATCAAGAGCAATAATGCTCCCGTAAGATATAACTGTGAGTTTGAAAAGTCTATTGATGAAGAAGCCGCAAAATGCGGTAATCCCGCTGCCGGAAAGAGTGGCGGAGGGGAGGCTAAGGTGTCTTCGGGTGAGGAAGACCCCAAGCTTTACGAGGCTGTTGAGCTTGCTATTGAAGCGGGCAAAATATCCACGTCGCTTCTCCAAAGAAAGCTTGAAGTGGGTTACGGTCGCGCGGCAAAGATAATTGACCGAATGGAAGAGCTTGGCTACGTTGGCCCCGCCGACGGAAACAAGCCCAGAAAAATACTTGTCACTGTTCAGGATCTTGCCGAAAAGCAGATCAATGACAACAACGACGCGGGTATTTTTGACTGATTACCGATCTATAAACAAAAGCATGCCCCGACACCTCGCACGAGGTGTTGGGGCAAACAAAACTGTGCGGAGAAATTTATGTATTCAAAAGATATATTTTTAGGTATGGACCTTTATGCTATACTTTTGTGCGCCGGGGTATTTATTTGCATTTTGGTGTACAGCAAGCTGGCGGATAAGGCTCTTATATCCTTTAAGTTACAGAAATTTTGTTTTTTGTGCGCTATATTTGCTATTCCGCTGGGGTATGGCGCGGCGGTGCTTTTCCAAGCGCTGTATAACATAAAAGACGCGGGGGGATTTGAGATCTCGTCTAATACGGGAGCTACCTTTTACGGCGGTCTTATCGGCGGCGCGGCGGTGTTCTTGCTGATATACTTTACGGTGGGACATTTCTTGTTTTCCGACGGATACCACGCGAGAAATTTTTTCAAGGTCGCAGATTGCGCCACAGCATCCATAGCAATAGCGCACTGTCTTGGACGGGTGGGCTGTCTTATGGCGGGGTGCTGTCACGGAGCGCGTACGGACGCGTGGTACGGAATATACATGAACGGTGAAAAATACGTGCCTATTCAGCTTTTTGAGGCAATATTTTTACTGTGCCTGTTTGTGTATTTTACAGTATCCGTTCTCAAAAAGAGATCCTGCAATTTGCCGATATACATGATAAGCTACGGAGCGTGGAGATTTTTTATCGAGTACGCGAGAGCAGATGAACGCGGCGATACTATAGTGAGCTTTCTGTCACCCTCACAGTTTATAGCTGTGCTGATGGTGCTTGGAGGTGTAGCATTGCTGATTTTTGAGATAAAGTACGAAAAAGCCCATGCTCAAAAAACAGAGCATGATGCCGAGCAGATATCAAATAAACAAATAGCAAATAATTGCGACGGAGAGCAATAAATTGAAAAAAAGATATTTTTGTATAGCCGTTGTTGCGGTTGCGGCGGCGATCCTTGTTGTATTTGAAATATTCGGACTTGATGGACTTGGCATCGAGATGAGTAAAACCGCAAATGACCTTGTGAGCATGACGGTTACGAGAGGAATAGGCGGAATAGTTTTTTTGGTTCTCTTGTGGTATCTGGAATATAATGTTCTGAATCCCGTAAGGAAGCCTTTTTGGAAATGTTTGCTTTTTTGCTTGCCTGCTTTTGCCGTGGTCATAAATAACCTGCACATATATACGTTGATCACGGGAAGGGAAAAAGTGGTTGCGGGCGCGTCAATGATAGCCTTATTGGCATTGGAGTGCTTTTGCATAGGACTTTTTGAGGAAATGGCGTTTAGAGGCGTTGTGTTTTTGGGAATCCTTGAGAGAAGAAGGAAAAGCGTCAAAGATATTGTCCTCGCTATTTTGTTGTCGTCAGCCGTGTTTGGAATAATTCATTCGGTGAATTTTTTATACTCCGCGCCCGGAGCAGTGATACAGCAGATAGGATATTCATTCCTTATCGGCGCGATGTGTTCCGTAGTTCTTGTGAAAACGAAAAATATATGGATCTGCGTAGTTCTTCATGCGATATTTAACTTTGGCGGCGCGTTGGTGCCAACACTCGGACAGGGATTCGTATGGGATGCGCCCACTATAGTTATTACCGTTCTGATAGCCGTTGCAACTACCGTGTATATGACGGTGGCTCTTATCAGAATGCCTGTTTGCGAATTGGATGAAATATATTCCAAAAATAATGAAAAAAATTGAAAAATTGTATTAAGACAGACTTAATATGTGAATGTTATAATCACTTATGAACGGAGGTGAACGTTATGAGAGGATCAAATACGGAAATAGCAGTACTCAGACGAGAGATATTTAAAGAGGTGGTAAGGGTTGCTTATGACTCAGAGGATACCACCATGAGACGTGACCTTGAGGAGATACCTTATAAGCTGTCTCCGGATGACAATCCGAAATACAGAGAGAGTATTTACCGTGAGCGAGCTATTGCGTCCGAAAGAATAAGACTTGCCATGGGTATGTCATTGCGCCCCAATGATAAGCCCGTATATGCCACAAGCGGTCTTTCAAAGAGCAATATAAGCGATAAATACTACGAGCCGCCGCTTATGCAGGTAATTCCTTCGGCATGTGAGGCATGCGAAGAAAATATATATAAGGTCTCAGATCAGTGTCGCGGATGTATCGCGCACCCTTGCGTCAGCGTTTGTCCTGTCGGCGCGGTTTCCATGGTCAACGGAAGGTCTGTGATAGATCAGGAAAAATGTATTAAATGCGGAAAATGTAAAAAAGAGTGTCCTTATGACGCCATAGTCCACAGAGAGCGTCCGTGCGCAAAATCCTGTGGGGTAAGGGCTATAAAAAGCGATAAGCTCGGCAGAGCAAAAATAGATAATGAGATATGCGTTGCGTGCGGTCAGTGCATGGTTGCATGTCCGTTTGGAGCGATTGCCGACAAGTCTCAGCTGTTTCAGCTGATAAGAGCTATACGCGCGGGAGATTATATCGTTGCGGCGGTAGCTCCTGCGATCGTCGGACAGTTCGGAGCAGACGTAAGCCTTGGACAGATAAGAGCAGGACTTTTAGAGCTTGGATTTAAGGAAATGCACGAGGTGGCGGTAGGCGCAGACGTCGGTGTCTCAACCGAGGCAAGACATTACGCCAAAGAAGTAGCTACGGGAAACGTGCCGTTTCTTCTGACGTCATGCTGCCCGTCATGGGCAATGCTTGCGGAAAAACAGTTCCCGGATATAATAGACAAGGTATCAAATACACTTACCCCCATGGTCAGCACCGCGCGCAGCATCAAACAGAAGAACCCCAATGCGCGAGTTGTGTTTATTGGCCCGTGCGCTTCAAAAAAGCTTGAAGCGGGAAAGGAATCTATTCGAAGCGACGTTGATTTCGTCATAACCTTTGAGGAGCTGGCGGCGATGTTCGATGAGCGAGGAGTTGATCTTAAAGCATTTGAGGGTGAGACTTTTGCGGCAGAGGCTACCGCTTTGGGCAGAGGATATGCCTGCGCGGGAGGTGTTTCCGGGGCGATCAAAAAATGCATTGAGGAGTATTATCCCGACGTAGAAGTCAGGATGGAACGCGCCGACGGTCTTGATGAATGTCGCAAGATGCTTATTCTTGCCAAGGCGGGAAAAAAGAACGGATGTCTTATCGAGGGAATGGGATGCGCCGGAGGATGCGTTGCGGGAGCAGGAACTTGTATTCCTGTCAATCAAGCTACCCGTACAGTCGAAAAGGTGGCGCAAGAAACGCCCAAGAAGATGCCGGACAAAGATCTTTTTAAAATTGAATTACCGTAAAAACAGTCAGGATGAGTGCTATCATAGCATCTTGTCCTGACTTTTTTGTTCTTAAAGTCCGTTTGCGTAAATATAATTTTTTTGAGGGGGTGATGGTACGGTCATAAAAACTGTAACAAGGTCGGTCAGAGTTTTGCCGGAGATACTTGAAAAATCTCTCCCGTACAGTCTTATTGGCGAAATAACGGCATTAGCCTCCGGCAAAAGGATAGAGGAGATACGCATAAGGGCGCAGAGAAGGTCTTCTCTGATATTGTCGGGACAGAACGTAATGCTGGGATATACCGCCACGTCAAACGAGATCAGCGAGATCATTACGCGAATGTGCAAGGGCGCTTTGTATGCTTACAGCGATACCATAAATCAAGGGTATATTTCCTTGCCGGAGGGCATCAGAGTAGGAGTAGGCGGAAGGGCGACATGCGATGGAGAAAAGATAATTGGCGTTTATGACATAAGCGCGATATGCATAAGAGTTCCTCACCGACAAAAAAAGGTGGGAGAAAATATTTGCGAGCTGCTTAAAAGCTTTGATTTTACCAAGGGTGTCCTGATATACGCGCCTCCGGGAGTGGGAAAGACCTCGCTTTTGAGAGGATGTGTAAATATATTGGCAGGTGGTACGGATCCTTTACGAACGGTCGTGATAGATACGAGAGGAGAGCTTGGATTTTCACTTGAAGGGGACCTGTGCCTTGACGTGTTGTCCGGATATCCCCGCAAAATAGGTATAGAGATAGCAACAAGAAGCATGAATGCTCAGATCATCGTATGTGATGAGATAGGAGACGTTACAGAGGCAATGTCGCTCGTATCCTCGCACAACTGCGGAGTTCCGCTTATAGCCAGCGCGCATGCGGGAAGTCTTTCGGAGCTGCTTGGGCGAACGGGAATACGACTTTTGCATGAAGCGGGAATATTTGGCGCATACGTAGGAATATCGCGCGCGCCGTATATGGATTTTTATTATGACGTTACTTTGTGGGAGGATGCGCGCAAGAGTATTATGGGTGAATGTTTATGATAAAGCTTATTGGCGGTTTGATGCTGGCATTGACGGGGGTGGTGCTGGCGGCATCCATTTACAGATTTGAACAGAAAAAGTTGAAGGTCATAGATGCGTTTATTGCTCTTTTATTTCATATCAAGGGGCAGATAGACTGCTTCTGTCTTCCTTTGTGCGACATAGTCGATAATATGCCGGGAGGGCTGGAGATACTGCGTGGGCGGAGATTGCCTTCGGATTTTGAGAGCATGCTTGAGGATAACAAAATATATCTTGACGAGGAATCATACCGTTTGCTTGAGTGCTTTTATCTGGAATTCGGCAGTATGTACAGGGAAGAACAGCTGAGAAGGTGTGACTATTACATTGAGGCTCTCGGTGAGCAACGAAGACAGCTTTTTGCCGATTTGCCCGCGAGAGCGAAGATAGGCGGAGCGCTTTGTATATGCTCTGCGATAGGACTTCTTATAATTTTATGGTGATAATTTGAGAGAGGCAAGGAATAAAAGTTGGATATAGGAATAATTCTTAAGGTCGCGGGTGTGGGGATACTTGTTTCCGCCGCGTCACAGATACTTACAAAATCCGGCAGAGACGAGCAGGCGATGCTTGTCACGGTTTCGGGAATAATCGTAGTTCTTATTATGCTCGTGCAGGAGATAGATGAGCTTTTCTCGCTGGTGCGCTCCGTATTTGGATTTTGATGTCGGGAATGTTTAAATTGCTGGGCGGCATAATGATATGTGTCTGTGTCGCGGTGGTTATGAAAAGCGCGGGTAAGGACGTTTTTGACGTGATAAAGATCATATCCGGTGTCATAGTGGCGGGGATGGTGTTGCTCAGCGCCTCTCCGTTATTGGAATTCGCGTTTGATCTTGCTCAGGGAAGCAGGGTAAATACATACTTATCTGTGATGATAAAATCACTCGGCATAGCTTTTCTGACACACATATGCGCTTCTGTTTGCAGAGATTGCGGAGAGAACACTATGGCGGGATATGCTGAGCTTGCGGGCAAGATAGAAATGCTGATAATATCTGTTCCTTTGATAGAGGAAGTAATAGGAGTTGCACAAAATTTAGTGGAAATGATATGAAAAAAAGAGGATTAAAGGCGGGCTTGTTTTTTATAATTTTTCTATGTGTTTTCGGCGCGGCGACTATGGGAGTAGTTGCGCAGGAGCAAAAAATGCCCGATGAGTATAAGGATTATCTTGATGCTTTGCCGGACAGTGTGGTTGATGAATTGCCGGATGGGGCGCGTTCGGAGGATACTCAAAAGGTCTCGGACGCGGTATCTGAGATGAGTGGAGTGGAGTTTTTGCTGTCGGCGCTCTTTACAAGTCTTGGAAAGGGAGTTTCTGAAATTCTGCCCCACGTTGCGCTTTTAGTTGGCGTTATACTTGTGTCGGCAATAGGGGCGCTTTTGGCTACGCATATGTCACCGTCAACTTCGGGTGTTATAGAGTTGTGTTCAAAGCTTTCCGTTTTTTTGGTTATCGGCAAGGTATCAATATCCGTGCTTGAGGATTTCAGAAGCTTTTTTTCATCTCTGGGCGGTGTTATAGCCGCGTTCATACCCTTGTCGGCAACTTTATATACCATGGGTGGAAATATCGGTTCTGCGGCTAAATCGGGATCCGGATTGCTTTTGGTATTAGGTATTGTAGAGTTTATCTCGGGCGTGGTCGTTATACCGTTGTTTTGTTTCTGTCTTATAATGAGCATGGTGGGAAGCATGACAGCCACGGTCGGTGTAGGGGGCATGGGCGCATCAGTCAAGAAAATTTTTCTCGGCGCGCTTGGGGTTATAAGTATGATACTGAGCATGTCTCTTTCAACTCAGACCTTGATAGCCTCAAAGGCAGATAATCTGGCAATGAAGGGCGCGAGAATGTTTCTGGGCGGTATTCCCGTAACGGGTGGCGCGGTATCGTCGGGAATAGGAACGTTAGCATCAAGTGTTGAGCTTATACGGGGAGTGGTCGGGATAGGCGGTATAATAGTCGTTATGCTAATGCTTTTGCCTATAATAATCGAGCTTTTGCTCATACGGTTGGTATATATGCTCCTTTCAAATTTCGCGGGCGCGCTCGGCATGTCGGGAGAACAACGAATGTTGTCGGAGATCTCCGAGCTTTACGGCATTCTGGAGGGTGTGAGTATAATGTGCTCTGCAATTTTTGTGATTGCAATGGCGGTATTGTGCAAAAGCTCGGCGGCTATAGGGTGAAAAGATGAAGGAATATTTAATAAGCTTGATGATATGCGCGTTGGCGGCATCGGTTGTGTGTTTTATGTCACCTTCCGATACGCTTGCCAGACATCAGAAATTTGTTGTCGGGTTGTGTATTGTGTGTGTTAGTATAAAGCCCACGGTGAGAGTTATAGAGTTTATACGGGATTTTGACGTTAAATTTTATATATCCGAGACAAGCTCGGAAAAATATTCGGACATGTGGGATGAATATCTTAATGACTACGGCGAGGAGGCGATACGGGATTACATCGTTAACGAATTGAAAGAAACGTTTGGCGTGGAAGCGGTCAAGATAAATATAAAGTTTGACGGACAGGGAGAGGGAGCATCTGTCGGGCAGATATACATAGAGCTTCCCTCAAACGCGATATTTAAGGATACCGCTAAAATGCAGGTGTATTTTGAAAAGATATTTTCCTGTCGGGTAGTAGTCGCAATAAATTGAAAGGAGTTTTGGGTATGCAAAGAGCCGAGGACGTGTCGGGGGCAGTCAGACATATGAAAAAAAGCGGAGCGCTGTGGATAGTTATATGCGCGTTTGCGGTAGGGATCATTTTACTTATCATAGGCGGCAGTATAAAGGACAGTGACGACGACGTGGAGATCCCGGACGCTCACGTGTACAGTTCGGAAAATTTTGATGCTTATAAGAGCAATCTGGCAAACAACATAAAAGCAACCTGCAGAAAAATCATCGGCGGGGGAGATGTAGTGGTGCTGTTGGATTTCAGCTCATCCGGGCAGATAGTTTACGCGCAGAATTCAAACGTCAGCTCGGACGGAGACAGACGCGAGGAGTACGTTATTGTCGGGAACGGCTCGAATGCTCAGGCTTTGTACATCGGTCAGAGCTTTCCGTCACTTTCGGGAATAGGCGTGGTGTGTCCTTCCTCAACCCCACACGAGCTGCGGGAGAAAATATCCGGACTGCTTTCCGCGACCTACGGAATTCCGCTTACAAGAATTTATGTTATATAAATTTTCAAAGCAGGAATAAGTTATCCGGCAGGCAAATATAATGTAACAAGAAAAAAGACGGCAGACAAAAGCCGTCGGATATATGGAGGAGAGAGTAATGGCATTTAAAGAGGGAATGGACTCGGTGAAAAAGTTTTTTCAAAAGATCGGCAAGAAAAATCTTGTCATAGTCGGCGCGGTATTGCTTATAGGAGTTGCGGTGCTTGCAAACTGGCTTATTTTCAGAGACACAAATGACGGATACGATTACAACGGCGGCGACGGAATGGTTGGTGTTTTGGACAATACCAAAGATCCCACGTCCGATGAGAACGGAAACCAGACGGACAGCTCTACAGATACGTCTACAGACAGCTATTTTTCCTCGGTTCAGGTCAGCCGTCAAAGAGCGAGAGACGAGGCCATAGAGGTTCTCAATGCTGTTATTGAAAATGAAAATGCAACCGAACAGGTAAAGGCGGAAGCTGCAGCAGAGCTGGCGCAGATATCAGTTTGTATGCAGCAAGAAGCAAATATTGAGTCCATACTTGTGTCTAAGGGCTTTGAAAAATGCGTGGCTGTTATCAATGAGGACTCTGCAAATATCGTTGTAAAGTGTTCCGAAACGCTCACTCCCGCCCAGCTTGCGCAGATCAATGCAGTCGTATATGAGCAGGCGGCGATAGAGCCCGTAAATATTTCAATAGTTGCAAAGGCATAATTTTTATACATAGAAAGGCTTTCTTTACGGAAAGCCTTTTTTGCTGTCGGCGGAATGTTTTGTGGGGAGAGAGAATTGTTTTGAAAAAATTAAATTAACCCAAGTGTGAGTTTCTGCATAAAATGTATTGAAATCTTATGTTTTGGGAGTGTGTATGATAAAGTCGTTTTTTGCCGCATCGAATTCGGCGCAAGGATTTAAAAATTATTACGGGGAGTGCTTTGCGCGCGCCGATAGACTTTTTATTGTCAAAGGCGGGCCGGGAACGGGGAAGAGTACTTTTATACGTCGGATAGCCGAACGGGCAAACGAAAATGGATTTGAGTGCGAGATGTATTTTTGTTCGTCCGACCACACCTCTTTAGACGGGGTTCTTTTTTTGAGCGATAACGGTCGGATAGGTGTTATTGACGGTACACATCCTCATCCTTACGTTGAACGCCTGCCCGGATTACGCGAAGAAATTTTAAATACCGGCATGTTCTGGGACAGAAAACAGCTAGTTGGTAACAACGAAAATATCAGAAAGCTTTGCATGGAAAAAAACAGGCAGTATGACAGAGCATATCTGTATCTGAGAGCGTGCGGAAATCTTCGGGCGGTTATAAATTCATATATTGAGGATATGCTTGATATCGACAAGATGAAGGCTTGTATTTCTCGCATGATGCGAGGGATCGGGAACGGAGACGGATACAAGAATCTTCCCGCGCTTGTAAACTGTATAGGAATGAAGGGCGAGGCGCATCTGGATACGTTTGAACGCGAAGCAGACAAAATATTCGTTTTGCGCGGCGATATGGGCGAAAGCGCCTTTTTGATTGAGCTTGATAAGTGTTTAAGAGATAAAGGGATGAGCATTCGCACGGCATATCATCCGATATATGACCGGGAAATAGAGGGAATATTCGTTGAAAAAATGAAATATTGGTTTGTAAATGAATCCGCGTTAACGAAAGATTGTGAGAAGAGTTTTTTGGAAAAAACAAAATATATAAACATGCAAAGATTTATATTCAAGGATCCGTCAAAGGCAGAAAAAGGAGACACAAGATATTGCCGCCGACTGCTTGATACGTGCGTACAGGAAGCGAAAAAATGCCTTGCGCGCGCGGGCGAGGCGCATTTTGAACTTGAAGAAATATACAAATCAAGCATGGATTTTGAGGCGTTGAACGCATATATGGATGAGAGCTGTCGGGAAATGTTCGGCTGAGCTTATTTTGTGCTTCCCACTTGACAATGTCTGTCCTGTGTGATATAATATTACAGTTAATCTATTATGTGACCGCTTTTATTACATTAGGGCGAGTTGTGCGAAAGGAAGTAAAATGAAAAAAATATCTTTATTGTTGGTTTTGGTGCTTGCTTTGAGTGTTTGTTTCTCTGCATGTAACAAAAAGCAGAAAGACTCCCAGCAGGCTACACAGGCACCCACACAGCAGCAGGAAGGAACAAACAAGGAGCCTCAGAAAGAGCCCTGTACAAAGGAAATGAAATATAAGCTCAACGCCGACGGAGAGAGCTATGCGCTCGTAAGCGTTGGAGAATGCACTTGTGAAAACGTTACTGTTCCCGAGACATATAAGGGCTTGCCCGTAACGTCTATAGGAACGGCGCAGGCAGGTCAGGCATTCCGAAATTGCCTTACACTTAAGAGCATAGTTATTCCCTCAAGCATCAAGGAAATATATGCGTCGTCATTTGCATCTTGCGCAAACCTTGAAAAGGTAGTGCTTCCCTCAACTCTTACAGGTATAGGTGCAAGAGCATTTTACGGATGTAATGCTCTTAAGACAATAACTATTCCCTCCGGTGTTGAATATATAGGCGAGAATGCATTTGCGTCTTGCAAGGAGCTGACTATAAACTGTGAGCATGCAGCAGCTCCTTCGGAGTGGCACATAAATTGGAACTCATCCGATTGTCCCGTGGTTTGGGGATATAACGGATAATAAACATAGGCAAATAAAAAAGCGGTGTAACACCGCTTTTTTGTTATTTTTCGGGGTCGAGGTATTTCCACGCGCCCTTGATGTAGTTTATTCCCGAGAGAATGGTGAAAATTATCATAACTCCCGTCATAAAGAAGGTCAGAGGAGGGAACTTGCATACCCAGCCGCAAATACCGAGGCTTGAGTAGATAACGGGCTCGACTATTGCCGCAACTACCGCGATTATCTGAGTTACAGTCTTTATCTTGCCGAGCATATTCGCCGCGATAACGACGTTCTTTTTTGACGACGCGATAAGTCTTATCGAGGTGACCGCAAGCTCACGGAACACAACTATTACAAGCGCCGCAAAATAGAGGGTTGCGATATTTCTGTTTGCTACCATTGCGTTGTAGTAGAATATGCATACCATAGCTCCGATTACCATGAACTTATCGGCAAGGGGATCGAGAAATTTTCCGAAATCCGTGACGAGATTGTATTTTCTCGCTATCTTGCCGTCGAGCATATCCGTAAGGGAAGCTGCTATAAACAGTACTGCTCCGGCTATCTGAAGTATGGTATTAACAGCGCCGTCTACTTTTACAAAGCAGGGAACAAGCATGACTGCCATGAATATCGGTACCATGATAAGTCTGAGTACCGAAAGTTTGTTTGGAAGATTCATTTTCATATCTTTTCACCAAAGCCTTTCTTATTTACTCGTCGCAAAGCCGTAGAGGTCGTAGTCCACTACCTTGCGAATCTTTACGTTGACGAACTCGCCTGAAAAAATCTTTTTGTCGGACTTGAAGAACACCTTGCCGTCTATTTCGGGAGCGTCTGCCTCGCTTCTGCCAAAGTAGGTCTCGCTCACGGGATCGTAATCTTCGCAAAGAACGGTTACGGTCTTGCCGACCTTTTGTTTGTTTTGCTCGTAGTTGATATCCAACTGACTGCGCATGAGAATGTCCATTCTGTCCTGCTTTACCTGCTCGTCTATCTGACCGTCAAAGTCGTAGGCGGGAGTGCCTTCCTCGCGCGAGTAGGTGAACACGCCCGCGTGCTCGAATCTTGCCTCCTTGATAAACTCGGCAAGCTCGCAGAAATCCTCCTCGGTCTCGCCCGGGAAGCCCACGATGAAGGTGGTTCTGATAGTTATATCGGGTATCTCGCGACGCAGGGTGGAGACTACCTCGCGAATGAGCTGACCGTTTCCGTGGCGGTTCATTCTTTTAAGGACAGAATCGCTTATATGCTGAAGCGGGAGGTCGATATATTTAAGAATTCTGGGATTATCTCTGAACTCGGCAACGAATCCTTCCGTTATCTTATCGGGATAGCAGTAAAGCACGCGTATCCATGGGATATTCGTTTCCTCTGTGATCTTATGCAGCAGCTTATCAAGACAGTACTCGCCGTAAAGGTCTTTTCCGTATCTCGTGGTGTCCTGCGCGATGATAGTCAGCTCCTTGACACCCATCTCGTCAAGCTCTTTTGCTTCTGATATAAGGTCTTCCATAGGACGGCTGCGGAATTTTCCTCTTATGCCGGGAATCGCGCAGTACGTACAGTGATTATCACAGCCCTCGGATATCTTGAGATATGCGGCATATTCAGGTGTTGTAAGAATTCTGTCCCCGCCGAGCGGCACTGTGTTTTTATCCTTGCATGAATAAAAACGTTCCTTTTTGCCGCGCTTTTTTCCGATATTTGCCGCAATGGAATCTATAGCCTGTACGATGTCGTGTATGCTTCCGACACCGAGAACCGCATCTACCTCAGGAAATTCTTCGAGTATTTCCTTGCCGTAACGCTCTGCCATACAGCCGGTCACGATAATGCCCTTGAGACCGTTGTGCTCCTTGAGCCACGCGATATCAAGTATGTTGTCTATCGCTTCTTTTTTTGCGGATTCTATGAATGCGCATGTGTTTATTATAACTATTTCCGCCTCGGTCTCCTCAGGGGTTATTTCATGCCCCGCCGAAGCTACCATGTGGAGCATGACCTCGGTATCCAGCTGATTCTTAGGACAGCCGAGAGATATAAATCCAATTTTCATATAAGCCTCGCTTTTGTTTTATCTAACATTTAATTTTATCACACAAGCGCTAAAAAGTCAATAGAAGTATTGAAAAATGGATCATAATATGAATTTTTGAGTTGACATGGCTTGTTTTTTTTGATATAATACTGTTTGCAGCTTTATTGAACGGTTGCGCGCGGTCATGCCGAAAGGTCTCCGCGTGAGGAAAGTCCGGGCTTTGGAGAGCAGGGTAGCTGATAACGTCAGCCGCAGGTAACTGCCGGGAAAGTGCAACAGAAATAAACCGCCAACACATTTTAGAGCGAGATGGAAGGTTCGATGATTTGCCCGTCGCCGTACTCGGTACGGCAGGGTGAATTATTCAAGCTAAATATGCACATAAAAATGAAATCCGTAAGGATTTCTACCTTAGAGAAAAAAGCGTTGTAATTTCGATTACCTTGTTTTGCTATTTCTCGTGCATATTGTTCCGGCCGTCATAAAATGTATTGGTAAGGATGGAAAGGCGAGGTAAGAGCTCACCCACTCCTATGGTAACATAGGTTTGCTGTAAACCCTACTCAAAGCAACACCCTATGGGAAGAACGCTCTCAATTCCGCAAGGATACTGTGGGGTGGCACGCCGTTTGGCGGAGCCGTGTGGTGACATATGGCAAAGATTGATAACCGTTCCAGACAGAACCCGGCTTACAGATAAAACTGCCAAAAACACGGCTCGAATTTTGAGCCGTGTTTTGCTTTTGTGAACTTTTTTTACAAGGGCAATCTTACGGTAAAACACGATCCTTTGTCAATTTCGCTTTCAACCTGTATTTGCCCGCCCGCAAGAGTTATTATGCGTTTTACGATATTGAGTCCTATGCCGTTACCCGACGTGTGGTGCGAACGGTCTCCCTGATAAAACTTTTCAAAAATATGCTCGCGGGTCTCGTCCGACATTCCTATTCCGGTATCGGAGACGGCGCATACGATACAGCCGTTGTCTTTAGTTAAGGATATTGTGATCTTTCCGTTTTCGGGGGTGAAATTTATAGCGTTGGTTATAAGATTTATCCATACGTGGGAGAGCATCTCCTCATTGAATTCATACGAAACATCTTCCAGACAGTCAAGGTCGAATTCAATATTCTTTTTATCCCACAGGCGCTCCAGAAGTATGATGGAATCACGTATCTGTTCGTCCAGACGGAAGACGGTTTTTTCGCTTACTATCTGTTGGTTTTCAAGCTTTGTAAGGAGCAGAATATTGGCAGACATATTTGCGAGACGGTCTGATTCTGAGGCTATTATATCGATATATTCGCGTTTTTGTTCCTCGGTCAGAGCGTCGCTTTGAAGCTGTCTGGCAAATCCCTTTATGGAAACTATGGGAGTTTTGAATTCGTGAGAAAAGTTATTTATAAAATCATTTCTGAAAAGCTCTATTCCGTCAAGGTCTGATGCCATCTGATTGAAGGTGCGTTCCAATTCTCCGAATTCCGAAATAGTATTTTTTCGGTCTTTTTCATCAACTCTGACCGAAAAATTGCCTTGCGATATCTCTCTCATTCCGTCCTGCACGTTTTTGATTCGGCTAAGGACAAGCTTGGAGATTATGGCGGAAACGGCGGTTCCTATAATTATACATGCCAGACTGAAAGCCGCGGTCATTGGAAGCGCTGATGAATATAACGTATTTCTTATAGCGGGAATAAGACCGAGCAGGGCAAATATAAGAACTGTAACAGCTGCCGTTGCGGCAATTATCAAAAAAACGATAACTACGAAATAAAATCTGATAGAGTGGCGCGCTTTTATTTTTTTTAGTCCCGGACGCAATTTGACGTATCCGGAGATATCTTTTGGCGTTTTTTTGCTCATTTGAGGATTACCGCCTTGTAGCCGAGACCGCGCACTGTGATGATCTCAAAGTCATTGTTATTTCTGAATCTGTCTCTGAGTCTGCTTATGTGAACGTCAACCGTTCGCTCGTCGCTTTCACTTTCCATATCCCAGATCTCATCCATAAGCTGTCGTCTTGTGAATATTTTTCCGGGATATGACAGAAGCTTGAAAAGAAGCATAAATTCCTTTTGTGGAAGCTCCAATTCAGCCTCGTCTGACGTACTTACCGTCAGCGAATCGTAATGCAGCGCGGTATCTCCAACCGTCAGTTTTCTTTCACTGGCGATTTTTGAGCGTCGGAGCAACGCGCCTACTCTGAGAACCATCTCCTCCTCGTCGATAGGTTTTGTCATATAGTCGTCCGTACCGAGTATAAAGCCTTTTCGCTTATCAACGGGGGACTGCTTTGCGGTGACCATAAGTATGGGAATGTTGCAGCCCGACTGTCTTAGTACCTGCGTAAACTCAAAGCCGTCCATACGCGGCATCATTATATCAAGCACGATAAGGTCAACGTGCTTTTTGTCGAGTAATTCGAGCGCGTCCACTCCGTCAGTTGCGGGAATGGTGGTATAGCCGTACTGCTCAAGCACGGTACACATAAGCTTTCTGGAATTGGTGTCGTCTTCAACGACCATTATGTTGAACATATGTTTCTCCTTTCGGAAAGCATCTTACAAATTTTAGTACGTATATTATAGCATCCGAATGTTAACTCAATATCAATTTTTTTGCAAAAAAGGGTGAATATATAACCCCTATGAATTTTGTAAACGAAATGTAAAAAAAAATCGCAAAAAACATTTTTTATTGACAGTGCTTACTGACATGTGGTATAATACGCACAAGCAATATTTATATGTTATATTATATTGTAATACATTAGAATTCAGAGGACAAAATGGGAGAAGGCTTCAAAAAATTCAAACGAAGGATAATCCTGAACACATGGATTCGCAGTATATTGTGCGGAGCATCCTGCGGCCTCGCAGCCGTTGGCGCGACTATGATAGTCGACAAGATCGCGGATATTGGAGTGCGTTGGACAGTATACGTACTTATATGTGCGGTGGGTATGCTTGCGGCATGGTTCATTTCCTTTTTATTACTGCGACAGAGCAATGGAAAGATATCAAAGAGATTAGACAGGCAGCTTGGACTGAACGAGAAGGTTCAAACCATGTTGGAGTTTTGCGATGACAGCGGTTGTATCGTTGAGCTTCAGCGAGAGGATACGAACAGTAAGCTTGAAGAGTTACCGACAAAAGGGTTTGCGCTCAGGAGAGTATGGGTTGGCATTATTGCTCTTGTGTTATCTGCGGCAGTACTTGTTTTCGGCATTTTAATGCCGAAAAAGCAACAGGAGGCGCCGTATGATCCTGATTACAACATGAGCGAGTGGCAGACAGTTTCTCTTGAAAATTTGATTCAGTACGTCAGAAACTCCCGAATGCAAGAGGATGCTAAAGGCCAAACCGTAAAAGAGCTTGAAGGCTTGCTTGCTTCTTTAACGGACGCTACCAAAGAGAGCCAAAAGAAGGAGCTTGTGGTAGACGTTATAGTAAATATCAAAGAAATCGTGGACAATTATAATGCTTACGGCGAGGTATCGAGCGCTATGCGGGAAAGCAATTTTGAACACATGATGCTTCTTTCAGAGGCACTTAATGAGTTCGTGCATCTTCCCAAATCAGATTCGTATGATCAGCTTTCGGATGCGTTAGATTCTGATGATGGGGTGCAATTGTCCGCTAATATATCGCGTTTTTCACAAGAACTTCAATCCTGTCTCAGAAACTATCAAGACAACAGGAATGCGCCTCTTTTTGTTGTTCTGGACGGCATGTATCGCGATATGGAAGATCTTTCTAAAAAGATATCTTCTAACGAATGCTCTGTCGAGACAGGGCGGGCTGACTTGAAGGAATTGTTTTCCACAGTGTCGGATGAGTTGCACGTTGTGATGTCTTACGAATATGAAAACGAAAGCACGGGAAATTACGCGGTTTCCGAGCTGATGAGGATATTTGGAATAACCGACAGTGATTTACCTGCCACGTCGGAAAAGGATGAAGAATCTCCCGGTCTTGTCGATGACGAAAAGAATGAGGATGAGGACAAGGAAGACGACGATGACAAGGAGCTTTCTGATGGCGGCATCGGAACGGGCGAGCTCATATTTGGAAGCGATGACATCATATATCATCCCGATGATGAGGCCTACGTTATGTACGGCGAGGTACTTAACGATTACTATTTAAAGAAAATATATGAGAAATTGATTGACGGTAACGTCTCGGATGAAATGAGAGACTATATAAACAATTACCTCGACATGCTGATTGACGGATCGGCGAGGGACTAAGAAAGAAAAGAGGACAAGAAAAATGGAAAATATTGAAGCAGTAAAGAATTTTAGCGAACAGGTTGCCAAAATAAAAAGCGAGCTTCGCATGGACGTTGTAGGTCAGGATGACGTAGTGGAAAACGTTATAGTAGCTATTATAGCAGGCGGAAATGTTCTTCTTGAGGGCGTTCCCGGAGTAGGTAAGACGAGACTTGTTCGTTCACTCAGCAAGGTTCTCAGCCTGCCTTTCTCGCGTATTCAGTTTACACCCGACCTTATGCCCTCGGATATTACAGGTACGAATATAATCGAAAAAGACGAAAACGGAAGAATGAGAACTGTGTTCCAGAGAGGTCCTATATTTGCGAATCTCGTGCTTGCGGATGAGATCAACAGAGCCACACCGAAAACACAGTCTGCGATGCTTGAGGTAATGCAGGAGCATAAGATAACCGTTGCGAATCAGACGTACAAGTTGGAAGAACCCTTTTTCGTGCTTGCTACGGAAAACCCTGTTGAGCAGGACGGTACCTATCCGCTTCCCGAAGCGCAGATGGACAGATTTACCTTTAAGCTCATCATGAAGTTCCCCGGAAACGATGAACTCGTAGACATCGTAAAAATGACACAGATCACAATGGATGAGACGGCAGAGGCGGTTATTGACGGTAATACCATCCTGGCGATGAGACAGCTGGCATCCGAAGTACCTGTGATAGACGATGTTCTTTATTATGCGATCAACCTTGTATCGGGAACTCATGCGGAAATAGACAAAGCAAGCGATACAGCCAAAAAGTACATAAAGTACGGAGCGTCTCCCCGTGCTGCCCAAGCTCTTATCACTTGCGCAAAGGTGCGAGCTCTCATCAACGGAAACTACAATGTGTCTTACGAGGACATTGATGCGCTTGCAGCTCCTGTTCTCAGACACAGAATCAAGATAAACTATACCGCAGTCAGCGAGCATTTGTCTGTAGATGACGTTATCGACATGCTCATTAAAGAAAATAAGAAGTCCAAAAAGTAAACCATATGAGTTATTTTGTTATTGACGAGAAATTTTTGCAACAGCTTGAGGCGTTGCAGATGCTTGTTAAGAATAACGTGGCGGGGCTTTTTGGCGGTGTGCACAAGAGCAAAAATTTCGGTTCATCCTGCGAATTCGCAGATTATCGGGATTACGTGCCGGGTGACGATATAACAAAAATAGATTGGAATGCATACGCACGGTTTGAAAAGCTTTATCAAAAGCTTTATCTTGATGAGCGCCAGATGCATACAAGAATATATATTGATGCCAGCCGTTCAATGAATTTTGGAAAGGGAGGCAAGGCGGAGCAGGCAATAAAACTTGCCGCAGCTATAGCTTACCTCTCCATCAATGAAATGGACAAGGTATCTGTTTACGTTATTAAGGACAAGCAAATTCATACCGTTATAAACGGAATGGTGGGCAAGGATGCTTATATCAATTCTATTGGAGAGCTTAATTCTGTTGAGTTTGACGGAGACAGCTATGTAAGTGATGCTATTATTCCTTCAAACGTTGGTTACGGCGATGGAATGTCGGTTATTATTTCCGATTTCCTTACCGACAATGATTATGAAAACGGTATAAACCATTTGTGCGATAAAAAGAGAGATGTTTTATGCATACAGGTACTTTCGCGTGAGGAGCTTAATCCTCAGATACGAGGAAAGATGCACTTGTTTGATTCGGAGTCTGCGGATAAATTTTACCGGAAGAACATCACCAGAGATATAGCAAGAGCGTATAAGGACGCGCTTGAGTATACGATCAACAGAATAAAAAATACGTGTGCAGCAAGAGGTGCGGCATATTTGAACGTTACGGCGGAGGATGATCTTGGTGACATATTCTTTGCCAAACTTATCGATATGGAGGTGATGAAATGAGTTTTCTTTACCCCATTGGTCTGTTGGGACTTATAGGTATTCCGATACTTATAATCATTTACATCATCAAGAGCAAGTATACCGAGCAGACTGTCGCTTCCACTTATTTGTGGAGGCTTAGCGAGAAGTTTTTGAAAAGACGCAAGCCACTCGACAAAGTGACCGGTATTATCAGCCTGATTTTGCAGATATTGGCGGTTACGCTTATTTCATTGGCATTGGCGCACCCGATAATTACATTGCCCGATTCGGCTACGGAGTATTGCTTTATCCTTGACGCATCCGGAAGTATGAATATCGAGGGTAGCGGAGGGAATACACGATTTGAAAATGCCAAGGCGGAGATGCTTTCAAGAATAGACGATGCGGTTGACGGTAGCGTATATTCGCTCATTTACGTTGGTGGAGACACCCGTATTGTGTTTGAAAAGACATCTGATAAGCAACAGGCGAAAACGCTTATTAATGAGTTGACGCCGTCTTATCACGAGGAAACGTATTCGGATGCAATAGGTATAGCACAAGGATATTTTGATAAGAATCCCGGTGCTAAGACTTATCTGATTACAGACAAGGTATATGCAAGCAAAAAGAATATTGAAATTATCAACGTTTCGGGCGCAGTGGATAATTTTGCTGTTTCTGACGTTACGTATACGTTGCTTGGTGGAAAACTTACGGTACTTGGAAACGTGACGTCGTATGAATCCGGCGCCAATCTTACGGTTGCGCTTTATCTGGACGGAGCCCAGACGCCGGTGGTATCGGGCATGATCGTTGCTGAGGCTGCAATTCCTACGCCGTTTCAGCTAACATATCCCGCTGACGGATTTTCATCAATAAAGATCAAGATCCAGCAGGAAGATGCTTTTCCGGCGGATGATGAGGTTATCATATACAATGCCGAAAGTGAGCAGTCATATAAGACGCTTCTTGTAAGCGACAGACCGTTTTTCTTTAATTCTGTTTTGAGCGCCGTCACAAATGCGAGGGTGGATGTAATTTCCACGGAAGATTATACGGGTGATAAGAACGGATACGGACTGTATATTTTCGATTGTTATGAGCCCAAAGAATTGCCTGTGGACGGCGCAGTATGGTTGGTTAATCCCAGCGGAAGTGTTCCCGAATCCGGATTCAGTGTTCAAGGACAGCTTGAACTCAACGGCGCTCAGTTGCTTGAGCTTACCGATTCAAGCTCTGCCTTAGCGGCAGAACTGACGTCCGGGGTAGAGGGCAAGGATATTTACATATCCAAGTATATGAAGTGCGGTATGTACCGTACATTCACGACAATTTTGTCATATCAAAGCAATCCGATCCTTTTTGCGGGCACGAATTCTCACGGAAACAGAGAAGTGGTCTTTGCGTTTGATCTGCATGATTCCAATATGCCTTTGCTTATGGATTTTGTAGTGCTTATGAAGAATTTGATCGGATATTCTTTCCCTGAGGTAATAGAAGACGTTTCTTATTACGTTGGGGAAGAGCTTATGGTAAACGTGGTAACTAATTGCGAGAGTGTAAGAGTGGATTCTCCCAGCGGAGAGGTTTCTTACCTTGACATGAGCGACGGTGTTTGCGAACATCAGCTCGACGAGGTAGGCACGTATAACATAACTTTAATGGTAGGCGGCTCTCCAAGACAGTTCAGCGTTTATTCAGAGGTTCCGATGGCGGAGAGAGCTCCGTCGGCACTTGCTGACGATATGAGCTTGCAGGGTGAGGCAACGGCAAGCGGCCTCGACGGAGAATTTGATCCTTTGATAATTCTTCTCGTTTGTCTTATAGTTATTTTTGCTGCAGATTGGATGGTGTACTGTTATGAAAAATATCAGCTTCGATAATCCTTATCTGCTTTTGATAGCGATCCCGCTTCTTGCCGCGGTCATTATACCGTTTGCAATAGCAATCCGTAAGGATAACAGAAGCAAGAGCGTGGTGACGTCTCTTGTGATCCATATCCTTATCGTTGCTTTGATAACCTTGGGCATATCAGGCACGACAGTCACCAAGGTTATGACGGAAACGCAGGTTATCGTAGTTGCCGATGTTTCTTATTCGGCAAACCGCAATCTCAGCTTGGTTGATGAATATATTGCCAAGGTTGAGCAGGCTATGCCGGAAAATTCCAACATGGGAGTGGTGTGCTTCGGTAAAGACTGCAGTGTTCTTACACCTGTCGGGCAAGAGTTTACAAGTGTTAAGAATGCAAACGTTGACGATAGCGCTACAAATATTTCAAGCGCACTTGATTATGCGGCAACACTTTTCGAGGATAACGTAATAAAGAGAATAGTGCTCATTACGGACGGAAAGCAGACAGACAGTAATGCGACTGCAAGACTTATAAACTCCATAGAAAATCTGTATGCCAAAGACATCTATATAGACGCGATATATCTTGATGACAATATTGACGAAGATACTCATGAGGTTCAAATAAGCGGAGTGGATTATACGGGTTACACTTATCTTAACCATGAATCGGTTGCAGATGTTTTGATCCAGTCCAATAAAGAGACGAATGCTATTCTTTCGGTATTTGCTTCAACATCCGGCGAAAAATATTCCAAGATAGAGGATATCGCTCTAACGTTGGATAAGGGATATAACATAGTGAATATCGATCTTCCTACGTCGGATGCGGGGGATCATGATTATAGGATAGAGATAAAATCTGAGAATGATACGTCGCAGCATAACAATCAATACAGTTTCACGCAAAGTGTTTCGGGTGAGCTGAAGGTTCTTCTGGTTGCTTCAAGCCAGAACGAGGTGGATGCTGCTCAGGCGCTGTACGGAGATGTTGCACAGATTGAATCTCACATAATTAACGACAAGACGAAGGATCGCGATAAAAAGGTTCCGTACAGCATAGAGGATATATGCAAGTATGATGAAATCATGCTTTCCAATGTGGATGTTCGAAATATAAACAATTATAGCGCGTTCATTGAAAGTGTTGAAAAAGCGGTGTCTCTGTTTGGAAAGAGCCTTGTGACAGCAGGGGATGCGAAGATCCAGAACAAGACGGATGATACGCTTAAGGCGCTTGAGGATATGCTTCCCGTAAGATACGGAAATGACGATCAAGATACAAAGTTCGTTGGTATAGTAATTGATGCGTCACGCAGCATGGAAAGCCTCGACCATCTCACAATGGCAAAGCAGGCAGCAGCGCAGCTCGTTAATCTTTTAAATGATGGGGACTATGTAACTATAGTTTCATTCTGCGGGGAAGTATATGTTCCCCAGCATCCCATACAAGCAGATAAAAAGCAGGATCTTATAAATACGATCAATGCCATAGAGCCCAGACAGGGAACTTTTATAGGCTCAGGTCTGCAAAAGGCATCAGAGCTTATGACAAATGCGGCATTTTCAAATATTGAGAACAAGCAGGTGTTTTTGATAAGTGACGGAATGTCATATACCGGTGAACCGGATAACCCTGTAACAGCCGCAAAGCAAATGCTTGATAATGGCATTATTACGTCTACTATCCACACCAGAAGACCTAACAAGGACGAGGATCAAGGCACATCCGCTATGCAGAAGATCGCCAAGGGTGGTGCCGGAGAATATTACGATGCTTCCAATGTTTCTGCTATGGGAGAGCTGATATTGTCCAAGATAGCCGATGATATCACCGAATCGGTAGTAAATGCGGATTCGTCTGTAGAGATAACCAAAAAGAAAGATGATGTTTTGGGTGGAATAGTTTCCTTGCCCAACATATCGGGATATGTATATTCCAAGGCTAAAGCAAGCGCAAATACAGTACTCGCTTCCAAATACCGTAAGAGTGCGGATACAGAGATCGAGGTTCCGGTATATGCGTATTGGGAATACGGAAACGGACAGGTATCTGCGCTGACTACGTCTATTTGTGGAGAATGGGTATCTAATTGGCAGGAAGGCACGGGACATCAATTCTTGAAAAATATTCTTTCAGCAAACACCCCGGAAGAAAAGCAGGATTATCCGTTTGTGCTTAACGTAGAGTATGACGGAACATATTCAAATGTTGAGATCACGCCGATGATCATTAATCCGTCGGCTAAGGTAGAGGTTGAGATGATCTCTCCTGACGGAGAAATAACAAATGAGAAGCTCATTTTTGATTCTGAAAAGTATTTTTACAGTTTTGAAACTCCTACGCTTGGAAAGCATGAAATAAAAGTGAAGTATTCCTATGGAGATACTTACTTTGAGGCTCGTAACTTTGTAACGCTTTCGTATTCACCGGAATATGACAGCTTTACAGTGTTTGACTCATCAAGCCTATATGAATCTGTAAGAAACAGAGGCACTGTGAGTGAAAACGGAGATATAACGCTTGAAAACGACACAACGGAAGTAGCAACGTATACCGTGGATTTCACAGTTCCGTTCCTTATTGCGGCGATCGCGCTCTATATTGTCGATATTATTATAAGAAAGATAAAGTGGAATGATATCAAGTCGCTGTTCAGTAAGAAAGCAAAGAAGGGAGGCGCGTGAGAATGAAGAACAGATTTCTTACAAATATTTTGATTGTTTTGCTTCTTATCTGCGCCCTCGTTTCTTGCGGAAAATATCAGGACGCATTAGGGAAAAGCACTGAGACGGAAACCGAAAAGCCAAGCGATGATGTTGCTGACGGTAATACCGAAAGCGAGGATGATAATTTTTCCGTTACGTTGATTTTTGATGGTGATCAGTATATTCCCGACATTCCGATATACGCCAAATGGACGGATGACAAAAGCTACCATGAAGCGGCATTTGATGAAACCGGAGTGGCAAAGATAAGCGGTTTGGACGGAGACTATCAGGTTACGCTTTCGGACGTTCCCGAAGGTTATACGTATAATCCAAACGCATACGTTGCCACGAACAATTCAAAAAACGTTACGATAGAGCTTTACAAATGTGTTAAGTCCCGAACCGGCGGTGGAGGATTGTATAATTGCATAGCTATAAACAAGCTTTCTGTATACAGGGCGGCGTTGGAAAACGATAAATCTCAAGTATTTTTTGAATTTACCCCTTCGGAAAGCGGAACTTACTCGATAGAATCGTGGGTGAACGTTACTGACAACACTGTCAATCCTTTAATAGACGTTTATACCGGGTCTTCTGCGGCTAAGTTTTTCCATAAAACACTTGATGAAGGTGGGAAATCATCTACCTACACGAAGAATTTTAAGTATGAGATCAACGTGGATGAGAGAATGATCGGTAATACATACACCTTTGCTATCAGGGCTGAAAGCGAGAAGGGTTTTCCCGTAAACGTTGATTTTGCGGTTCAATTGGACGGTGGGTTTAAAATAGATTGGTCTACGTCTGTGCTGATGATACCGCAAGCGGAGCTGAAATCAGTTCAGGCGCCTATCGGACGAAAGCTCGTCGGTCCTGAGATCAATCTGTCTCCGGGAAAATATAGGTTTGACGGCACGATGTACGGTCTTAACGAGGATGACGGATATTACCACAAGTACAACGAGGCTACAGGAAAATATGACGGAGAGCTTTTGTTCGCGTATATCTCGTCTCCGTGCAGATTTCTTGACGATGCTTTTACAACCATAGAGTATCACGGAAATAAGGCTCTTACCGTATCCAACGGAACGGAAAATTATAAGTTCTTTATTGAAGGATCCGGAACGGTAGGATATTTCTGTGTCAATATCTCTCAGCCCCCGACTAAGTGTCCGTGCATTTTAAACGGATGCGGCGGAGTTTGTGTTGACGGATGTAAGGAATGTATGTCCGAGTGCAATACGGTATCCCAAGAGGAATATGACGGAATGCGCAGAGGAGGATATGCTAATTACGTAAATTCCGACGGGCTTTGCCCGGTAACTCAGGAGCTCAAGGACTTTTTGCAAAAGTATAGCGTAAACCAAAGACTTTTCAACGACGGAAACGGATGGGTGGAGAACAACGATATCATAGACGTTGACGCGCTTGAAGACGATCAATGGTTGTTCGCTTGTGCGTATTATGAGGGCTTTACCAATTTGCCTTGATAAAATTGGATAATTCAAGATTTCATTTTAATTTGTAGCAATAAGAATCAAATTAAATTTGAGATAAATTTTTTAAGGAGGAAACTAAAATGAAAAAGAGTTTCTTAGTTCTTTTGTGCGTATTGCTCGCAATGATGTTTGTATTCGTTGCATGTGGCGAGGACGATAAGACCAATGAGCCCGCAGCAGAGCATACACACACCTACGCAAAGACCTGGACAAGCGATGCTACAGGTCACTGGTATGCCGCAACATGCGAGCATAAGGATGCAAAGGCTAACTTCGCGGCTCACGTAGATGATGATAATAACGGCATCTGCGACACCTGCGAGTACGTTACCTGTGAGCATACTTATGCTGAGACATGGAGCACCGACGAAAAGAATCACTGGTATGCTGCTACTTGTAAGCATGCTGTGACAAAGGATCTTGGCGCGCACGCTGATGCCGACAAGGACGGAGCATGTGATACCTGCGCGTATGTTGTTTGTGAACACACATATGCAACAGAGTACACAACAAACGAGACCAATCACTGGTATGCTGCTACTTGCGGCTGCAACGTCAAGAAGGACGATGCGGCGCATGCAGGTATGGAAGACGGTATCTGTGACACCTGTAACTACGGTGCGCATGATCACACCTGGTCTGATTGGAAGACTGACGGAGAGAAGCACTGGAAGGAATCCACATGCGAATCTCACGCAGCTATTAAAGCAGAAGAAGGCACACACACAAATGAGCTTTCTAACGACGGTATCTGTGACGTTTGCGCATACGTAACATGCGCTCATACTTATGAGGACGGCTGGAGCTTCAACGCGACACAGCATTTCCACAAGGCTACATGCGGATGCAACGTTCCCGGAAGCGATGCGGCTGATCATGATGAGAACGGCGAGGAATACTCCTGCTCCGTTTGCGGATACACAGACCACGAGCACACATTTGCTGAGGGCTGGACAAGCGACGGAACAAACCACTGGCACGTAGCAAGCTGCGGATGTGAGGATATCTCCGGACTTGAAGCACACATCGGTATGAACGACGGTATCTGTGACGTATGTAATTACGGCTATCACGAGCACACATGGGCTGACAGCTATTCAAACGACGCTGACAACCACTGGTACAACAGCACGTGTGAGGGACATGACATTCTCGTACAGGGAACAGAAGCGCACGTTGACATCAACAACGACGGCACGTGTGACGTTTGTTTCTACGTAAGCTGTAATCATACATTCGGTACAGAATGGACATACGATGCCAAGGGACACTGGTATGCTGCAACCTGCGGACACAACGTAAAGGGCAGTTACGAAGAGCATGATTTCAGCGGCGAGAACTTCTCTTGCGTAGTATGCGCATGTGAAAACGTCCTTGATGACGCTATCAACAAGGGAACATCCACCGAGAGCGCAAACAAGGTCGCAAGCGGAACTGTTTCCAGCAAGGAAGCATATGATAACTTTGAAGTTACATTTGAATTCGGTGAAAATTATACACATATAGTTGATATCGGTGAGGAATCCGGCAATGAATATTGGATTCACAAGCTCAACAACGATTCTATATTCGGACTTCAGGAATATCAGTACATGGGCTACGGTTACGGTGTATCCAAGTACGAGGATGCAACCGCATCCGATGTTTTGGGACGTAAGTTTGACATTTCCTTCCTCTCATATTCTCTTGAATATGCATACGGTGTAGAGGATTTCCTTTATCAGGTTTACAACTTCGCTATGACAAGTGAAGAGGCAAACGGAGATCTTAATTCTACGTATGATGAAGCTACTAACACATATTACTTCTCATTCGAGTGCATCTCCGGTGACGGTGAATACGGTACTCTCAAGGTAATTGAGGTATCCTTCACACTCAGCGAAAACAATGTTATCACATCTATGGCACTCACATACGATGCTTATTGGGATCCCACAGCAAATCCTGAGGATGTGACCGGCAAGGATTACATTATTTACGAGGATGGAAGCGCAGTTCTTCTCGAAGGCGCTGAGGCAGACCGTTCTTACAGCTACACAATTACCCAGACAGAGGGTGATAGAGTAGCGGTTTCTCCCTACAATTTGGACGAGATGCTTGTTACCGACTTTGAAATTACAGACGTTGAGGGTAATCCCGTAACATCCGATACAGAGTTTGGCAAGGGTGAAGAAGCAACCTTTGCTGTTTCCGGTCTTGCTCCCGAAGGTGCAAACCTTGAGCTTGACGCTTTCACATTCTCTGCAACATGTGACGGAGAAGAGCAGTGGTTCAGCCCCTATTTTGACACGTACAGCAATACATTCTCCTTCACACCCTACACAACAGGTGAATGGGAGGTTATAATTAAGACAACCAACGTTGAAAAGATCATTACATTCACAGTAGTTAATCCTACAACAACGTCTCTCACACCTACAGTGGACGGTTCTCAGACAACGTCTGCTACCGTTTATGCAGGCATGAACCTTACATTCTCCGCAATAGCTCAGAGCGCTTATGCAGACAAGAATTTCACTGCAACCGTAGAGGGCGCAACACTTACCGAGAGCGAAACGCTTGATGCAACATGGGTATTCAACGCTACCGAGATCGGTACTTACGTAATTACTCTTACATCCACAGCTAATCCTGAGGTTACAACAACTCTTACGGTTGAGGTTCTTGAGGCTCCCGATGTTTCCGATGTTCTTGTTGGCTTCTATCAGGGCGGATATCAGGACTACAACACATGGGATGAATATACAGTCTCTGTTGAGTTTGTGCCCGAATCCGAAGGTGCTCTCAAGGGTACTATGAATATAACTGTTGAGTGGTTTAACAGATATTCTTGGGACCAGGTTGAATACAGCAAATCCGCAGTATATTCTTACGAATACGCTGACGGCGCTATTACAACCGCGTATGTTTCCGGTGACACGCTTCCCACAGAATATACTTTCGCTATCAGCTCTTCCTTCGGAATTTCCTTCTCGTTCGCAGATCCTTGGGGCGAGATAGAGACTGTAGAAATGGAAGCCTCTGAGCCTGCAGGCGACACTGTGGTTCTTGAGGGTTATTGGATCGATGCTGAACAGAAGTATAGTTTCCAATTCTGGCCCGGTGATACAAACAATGTAACCGAGCTTTACACAGGCAACTATAGTCAGTCCAGCTTCTACTGTACGGTTGATGAGAACAACCAGATCACTGTTGAGGTCGTTTATGACGGTGGAATAGAAGGCTTTGATAACGACGTTTACGGTATTGTAGGCGACGGTCAGATCACGTTCTATTTCTCCAATGGAACAACAGTTGTTCTTACACCTGAGGTTTGGTAATAATATCGACCAAAATTACAATCTATAAAACACCCCCGACAGTGCCAAGCACTGTCGGGGGGATTTTTAAAAAGAAATACCCGATGCGGATTCCGCATCGGGTATTATATGTTTGATTTTAAGTTTTAAATTACTTAAGTGCAGCCTGAGCAGCAGCGAGACGTGCGATCGGTACTCTGAAGGGAGAGCAGGATACGTAGTCAAGGCCGATCTGGTGGCAGAACTCAACGGATGTGGGGTCACCGCCGTGCTCACCGCAGATACCTACGTGGAGGTTCTTGTTTGCGGGTCTGCCGAGCTGGATAGCCATAGCCATGAGCTTACCAACACCTGTTGTGTCAAGCTTTGCGAAGGGATCGTTCTCGAAGATCTTTGCGTCGTAGTAAGCATTGAGGAACTTACCTGCGTCGTCTCTGGAGAAGCCGTATGTCATCTGTGTGAGGTCGTTTGTACCGAAGCAGAAGAAGTCTGCGTTCTGTGCGATCTCGTCAGCAGTAAGACAAGCTCTGGGGATCTCGATCATTGTACCAACCTCGTACTTAAGTGTGGCACCTGCAGCTGCGATCTCAGCGTCTGCTGTTGCAACTACAACGGACTTAACGTACTTAAGCTCCTTAACGTCGCCTACGAGAGGAATCATGATCTCGGGAACCATGTTCCAGTCAGCGTGTGCCTTCTGAACGTTGATAGCCGCGCGGATAACTGCCTTTGTCTGCATTGCTGCGATCTCAGGATAGGTTACTGCGAGACGGCATCCACGGTGACCCATCATGGGGTTGAACTCGTGGAGAGAGGAAATGATAGCCTTGATGTCCTCAACGCTCTTGTTCTGTGCCTTTGCGAGAAGAGCGATGTCTTCCTCGGTTGTGGGAACGAACTCATGAAGCGGGGGGTCAAGGAATCTGATACATACGGGTGTGCCTTCAAGAGCCTCGTAGAGCTTCTCGAAGTCGGACTGCTGGTAGGGAAGGATCTTTTCAAGAGCAACTTCTCTCTCCTCAGCAGTGTCAGCACAGATCATCTCTCTGAATGCTGCGATTCTGTCAGCCTCAAAGAACATGTGCTCTGTACGGCAGAGACCGATACCCTCAGCGCCGAGCTCACGAGCCTTCTTAGCGTCTGCGGGAGTATCTGCGTTTGTTCTTACCTTAAGTGTACGGAACTCGTCAGCCCAACCCATGATCGTGCCGAAGTTACCGGAAATTTCTGCGTCAACTGTAGGAATGATACCGTCGTAGATAGCGCCTGTAGAACCGTTGATGGAGATGTAGTCACCCTCAACGTATGTCTTACCGTTAAGTGTGAACTTCTTGTTCTCCTCATCCATAGCGATGTCACCGCAACCGGATACACAGCACTTACCCATACCGCGGGCAACAACTGCTGCGTGAGATGTCATACCGCCACGAACTGTGAGGATACCCTGAGCAGCCTTCATACCTGTGA
>SVTX01000022.1 GCA_015063545.1 Oscillospiraceae bacterium
GTCTTTCTACCATAACACCTCACCCAAAATGGGAGACTATAGCGAGGAATATCAAGCGTTGTACCATGAACACATGTTGAAGCTTTTGGAAGAAAGACCTTGGATATGGGGAAGCTACGTTTGGAATATGTTTGATTTTGGATGTGACGCGAGAGATGAAGGCGGTGTTTCGGGCAGAAACAACAAAGGACTTGTAAGCTATGACAGAGCAATAAAGAAGGATTCTTTTTACGCCTGCAAGGCATATTGGTCAAATGAGCCTTTTGTTCATATTTGTTCAAAACGGTATAATCAGAGGGCATCTGACCAAATAGATATCAAGGTATATTCCAACTGCGAGAGCGTATCGCTGTACGTTAACGGAGAAAAGGCAGAAAAGCAAGACGGTGAGCATATTTTTGAATTTAAAAATATACGTCTTGGGGATGGCTATAACACTATAGTAGCAAAGGCGGGAGTGCTCGCGGACTGTACCGTAATACAAAAGACGGATAAGGAGCCCGAATATTTTACGCTCGTTCAGGAAGCCGACGGCGGAGTTACGAATTGGTTTGACGACAAAACAGATCTCAAAACAGGAGAATTGACATTTAACAGCGGATTTTACTCTATCAGAAACACTATGAGAGAGATACTAGAATGTGCAGAGGCGGGAGATATACTTGCAAACGCAATTGCAAGTCTGACGGGAATGAAAGTAAAAAAGTCCATGCTTCTTATAATGGCAGATCAAACTCCCGAAACTATGTTTGATAATCCCGCAGCCGCGCAAAAGTTGAGCATTGAGAGTGATAAAGCTAAATATATCTTAAATTTTGAGCTTCAGAAGATAAAAATAAAAAAATAAATTTCTCGGAGAGTGCCGCGCAATGAAAACAGGAGTGCTTGGAGATTTCTTGCTTTGTTCAAACACCGCAAAATGTCTTTATGACAAGTATGCAAAAGAGATGCCAATATTCGATTATCACAGTCATGTTGATGTAACAGAAATATACAAAGACAGGCATTTTGAAAATATAACACAGCTTTGGCTTGAACATGATCATTACAAATGGAGACTGATGCGCCTTTGCGGTGTAGATGAATTCTATATAACGGGGGATGCCGAGGACAGAGATAAATTTCTGAAATTTGCCGAGATACTGCCGCTTTGCATAGGGAATCCCGTGTATTTGTGGTGTCATATGGAGCTGAAAAAATACTTTGGGTTTGACGGGGTATTGGATGAAAAGACTGCGCCCGGCGTTTGGTCGCTTTGTGAGAATGAGTTGAAAAAGCCTCAATTCAGCGTAAGAAATATAATACGTTCGTCGGATGTCACATTTGTGGGTACGACTGATGATCCATGTGACACTCTTCAGTGGCATAAAAAACTCCGAGATGAAGATATAGGATTTACTGTAGCGCCCACGTTTCGCCCCGACCTGTATCTTAATATTGAAAAGCCTCAATTTTGCGACGCCTTGGATAAACTTTCGAATGCATCGGGTGTAGCCGTAGACGGAATAAAAACTTTAAAATGCGCGCTGAGAAAGAGAATGAATTATTTTGCCGCCTGCGGATGTATAAGCGCAGACCACGGATGTGACTATATAGCTTTTGAGGAGCCTTCTGACGGGCAGGCTGACAAGATACTCAAAAAGGCAATGAGTGGAGGATGTCTCAGCGACAATGAGATAGCAATATTCAAAACGCTGATGACACTGTTTTGCGCAGATCAGTATGCTGAACTCGGCTGGGTAATGCAGATACACTATAACTGTATTCGCAATCCAAATGAATTTGCCTATAAATCTCTCGGCACAGACAAAGGCTTCGATTGTATAAGACGCGGAGGCACGGGCGAGGACCTCAGCCGTTTGATAGATAAAATGAGCATTAAGAAAAGACCGAAGCTCATTCTTTACAGTCTTGACGGCACAGACGATGCTTTTCTCGATACACTTGTGGGAAGCTTTGCATGCGGAGAGCCGTTTGGGCGAATAATGCACGGCGCGGCGTGGTGGTTCAATGACACGTGTCGTGGAATTTCAAACCATTTACACAGCATGTCGAGCCTTGGGGTTTTGGGAAATTTTACGGGCATGCTTACGGACTCCAGAAGCTTTTTATCTTACGTAAGGCATGATTATTTCCGACGTATTCTTTGTTTACACGTCGCAAACATGATGGATTCCGGACAGTATCTTGCAGGAGTTGAGCGCGCCGGAGAAATAATAAAAAATATTTCTTATTGCAACGCAGAGAAATTTTTTGGAATGGAGAGCGTGACATGAATATAAAACTATCGTTCCGTTGGTACGGCGAAAATGACACCATACCGCTGCAATATATAAAACAGATACCGGGAGTGGGGCATATAGTGTCGGCAGTTTATGACGTTGATGTCGGCAGGGTGTGGAGCAGAGAGAGTATAAGAAAAATACAGAGTGAATGTCAGAAAAACAGCTTGAGTTTTTCGGTGGTGGAATCCATCCCGGTTCATGAGGATATCAAGCTTGGCGCGGAGCATCGAGATGAATTTATAGAAAATTACTGTGAAAATATAAGGCGCGTATCCGAGGTGGGAGTAGATTGCGTTACCTATAATTTTATGCCTATATTTGATTGGACGCGGACACAGACGGAGCATCTGCATAGTGACGGCTCGCAGAGCCTTGTAATGTATAAGGATGAGCTCAGCGGTCTTGATCCTTTGAAGGATGATATCAGCTTACCCGGATGGGATACAAGCTATCATAAGGACGAAATACGACGCCTTATCAAAGCATATGCAGGTATAGGCGAGGCGGGATTATGGGAAAATCTTGAATATTTTCTTGGCAAGGTCATGCCCGTAGCCGAGGCGTGCGGAGTGAAAATGGCGCTTCATCCCGATGATCCGCCGTATTCGATATTCGGTATCCCACGCATCGTAACCTGTGAGGAGAATCTTGACAGAATACTCAAAATGTGTCCTTCAAAAAGCCATTGCCTTTGTATTTGTACGGGAAGCCTTGGTTGCGTGCGCTCTAATGATATTGTGAGAATGATCAAAAAATACGCAGAGCAAAAAAGAATAGCCTTTATGCATATAAGGAATGTCAAAATATTGAATGAAGGCTCATTTGAGGAGGTAGCGCATCCATCCGAGTGCGGTTCTCTGGATATGTATGAGATAGTAAACGCACTTGTGGAGGCGGGATATGACGGCTACGTTCGTCCCGATCACGGAAGAATGATCTGGGGAGAGAGTGGCAAGCCGGGGTACGGATTATACGATAGGGCGCTTGGAGCTTCTTATATCAAAGGACTTTGGGAGGCATGTGAAAAATCAACTTCAGGAGGCAGATCATGAATCAGAATATATGGAACACAGATCTTTCGGGCAGAGTTGTTGCTATTACAGGCGCGGGCGGAGTTATTTGCTCGCATTTTGCCCGAGTTGTTGCAGGCGCGGGGGCAAGAGTTGCGCTTTTGGACAGAAACAGGGAACGCTCGATGGCTTTTGCGCAAAGCATAAGAGAAGAAGGCGGAATTGCCGAGGCGTTTGTGTGCGACGTATTAAATAAACAGCAATGCGAGGAGGTGGCGGAGCGTGTAAAAGAAACGCTTGGAGAATGCGACATTTTGATAAACGGCGCAGGAGGTAACCATCCCGATGCGACAACGGACAAGGAATATTTTGATGTGTCGGATATTGATTCGGATACCAAAAGCTTTTTTGACCTTACCGAGGAAGGAATACGTGGAGTGCTGGATCTCAATTTTTTGGGCACACTTATTCCCACTCAGGCATTTGCCAAGCAAATGATAGGCAGGGTGGGGTGCAGCATTCTTAACATCTCTTCAATGAATGCATACTCTCCGCTTACAAAAATACCGGCATATTCGGGAGCGAAGGCGGCAATTTCAAATTTTACCATGTGGCTTGCGGTGTATTTTTCAAAAGTGGGCATAAGGGTAAACGCCATAGCACCGGGATTCTTTTCGACCAGACAAAATGCCAAGCTTTTGTGGAATGAGGACGGAAGCCCCACCGAGAGAACTCAAAAGATTCTTCAAGCTACACCAATGCGCAGATTAGGAGACTGTGAGGAGCTTGACGGAAGCTTGCTTTTCCTTTTAGATTGCAACGCGTCGAGTTTTATCACAGGAATAGTTTTACCGGTGGACGGCGGATTTTCCGCTTATTCGGGAGTATAACGGAGGATATAATGGATAACAAAAGTAAATTATTGATAGAGCAGATATATAAAATAGGTATTATACCCGTCACAACCTTGCATGATCCGGAAAATGACGCTATCGCGTTGTGCGAGGCGCTTCGCTTGGGAGGGATCAACGTAATAGAAATTACTTTTAGAGCAGACGGCGCTCAAAAAGCTATATACGATATTAAAAACAGATTTCCTGACATGCTTGTAGGCGCGGGAACTGTAGTGTGTGAGGAGCAGGTGCGCGCTGCGCAAGGCTCCGGCGCGGATTTTATAGTCAGTCCCGGATTTGATCTCGGTGTTGTGAAATGCTGTAAAAAAATGAAGATAGATATTTTTCCCGGTTGTGCTACCGCAACCGATTATCAGGCGGCGTTGGGATGCGGACTCGAGGTCTTGAAATTCTTTCCTGCGGAGCAATCCGGCGGAGTAGCAAAGATAAAGGCACTCAGCGCGCCGTTCCCGAATTTCAAAATAATTCCCACGGGTGGAATATCTCTTGACAATATCGGAGATTATTTGTCCGAGCCGAGTGTTCTTGCTTGCGGCGGCTCTTATATGGTGGCACAGAAGCTTATTGAGGATAAGAAGTGGGATAAAATTACCGAGTTTTGCCACATGACATGCGAAAAAATAAAGGAGATAAGAGGTAATGGCTAAAATAGTAACCTTTGGAGAGATAATGCTTCGTCTTCAACCTGACGGATACTACAGATTTTTTCAAAATGATGTGATGCAAGCCACCTTTGGCGGCGGAGAGGCAAACGTTGCTGTCTCACTTGCAAACTACGGCGAGGAAAGTGTTTTTGTCACAAAGCTCCCCACGCATGCCATAGGTCAGGCGGCGGTAAATTCGCTCAGATATTTTGGCGTGGATACTTCAAAGATCGTGCGTGGCGGTGAGCGTGTAGGAATCTATTTCCTTGAAAAAGGGGCGTCACAGAGAGGCTCACTGTGTATTTATGACCGAGCTCATTCTGCTATAGCCGAGGCAACAGAGAATGATTTTGATTGGGAAAAGATATTTTGCGGTGCCGATTGGTTTCATTTTACGGGAATAACTCCCGCGCTTGGCAAAAATGTTGCGGATATATGCCTTAAAGCCTGCCGTATTGCGCAAAAAATGGGCTTAAAGGTTTCTTGTGACCTCAATTTCCGTTCAAAGCTTTGGACAAGAGCGCAAGCAAAGGAGGTTATGACACAGCTTTGCAAACATGTAAATGTATGCATACTGAATGAAGAGGACGCAAAGGACATTTTCGGTATTGTCGCGAGTGATACGGATATTACGGGTGGCAGATTAAACCATGCGGGATATGAACACGTAGCGTATCAGCTTGTAGAAAAATTTGGATTTGAAAAGGTCGCCATAACGCTTCGCTCGTCTATTTCCGCAAATGATAATGACTGGGCGGCAATGCTTTGCGACGGAACGGAATGCTGTTTTTCAAAAAATTACCGTTTGCGCATAGTTGACAGAGTTGGCGGCGGAGACAGCTTTGGAGGGGCATTGATATATGCTTTGACACAGAATATGCCAACCTGCAAGGCAGTGGAATTTGCGGTTGCCGCATCTGCTCTGAAGCATTCAATAGAGGGAGACTATAACAGAATTTCCGTAGAAGAAGCCGAGCGACTTGTAAACGGTGACGGAAGCGGAAGGGTTCAGAGATAACATATATTGGTCTGTATCGGGGGATTGATTTTTGATTTTCTATATGCTATAATAATTGTGTAATTTATTAGGAGGGCATATTATGAAAACAAAATTATCCCCCCGTTTTTGGCTTGCCTTGACTGTGTTCGGTCTTATGGGGCAGATAGCGTGGGTAGTAGAGAATATGTATTTCAACGTGTTCATCTATGAGGTCTTTCACGCAACCCCCGCGGACATCTCTCTTATGGTAGCGGCTTCGGCAGTAGCGGCAACTCTTACAACGGTATTTATGGGAGCGCTTTCCGACCGCATAGGAAAGCGAAAGCTCTTTATGTGCGGCGGATATATTCTTTGGGGTATATCCATATTCGCATTTATATTTATTCGTATGGACGTCATAAACGCCATGATCCCCGCGACTGTTTCCGCGGCGGCGGTAGGTGTGTCGCTTGTCATAATTATGGACTGTGTTATGACATTCTTCGGATCAAGCGCAAACGATGCGGCATTCAATGCTTGGCTCACTGATAGCACGGACGATACTAATCGAGGCGCGGCAGAGGGAATAAACGCTATGATGCCTCTTGTTGCGATACTCGTGGTGTTTGGCGGAGTTATGCTTTTGCCCCAGGATGCGAGCAAGTGGACGTTCATATTTTCCATAATCGGAGTGATAACCCTGCTTGTTGGAATATTAGGCTTTTTCATTATTAAAGAACCCGACATCAAGCCCAGCCGTACGGGATTTTTATCGAATATTGTGTACGGATTCCGTCCTGCATCTGTCAAGCAAAGCCCTGTGCTTTATATAATGCTCGGACTGTTTGTTATTTTTAATATCTCCATACAGATATTCATGCCGTATCTGATCATCTATTATGAAAAGACACTGCAAATGTCGGATTACGTATTTATTATGGCGCCCGCCATTGTGATCGCTTCGGCGGTTACAGCGCTTTGGGGAAGGGTATATGATAAGAAAGGCTTCTATTTTTCAAGCTTTTGGTCTATGCTGTGGCTTTGCAGCGGCTATGTGATTCTGTTTTTCTTTTCCGACAAATTTCTTGTGTTTATAGGCTCACTTTTGATGATGTGCGGATATCTTTCGGGTATGGCTGTATTCGGAGCGAAGATACGTGACAATATTCCTCAGGGAAAAGCGGGAATGCTTCAGGGTGTGCGTATATGCTCACAGGTTCTCTTGCCGGGTATAATAGGGCCGTTTATAGGCAAAAGTGTTCTTAAAAACTGTGCGGTCATATATAACGGAGACGGAACCACGTCGTTTTTGCCCAATCAAAACATATTCCTTGCTGCCTTGATAACAGCTTTAGTGCTTTGCGTTTTATTGGTGCTTTTGCGTATGTTCAAAAGGGAACGGCCTACATTTTCCACTCTTACGACACCATTTGAAAAAGATACGGGCGAGATACCGTTTGAAGAATATCCCCGTCCAAGCATGAAAAGAGATTCTTATATGAGCCTCAACGGCACATGGGAACTCAGCGTTTTGCATAAGGAAAAAGTCATATTCAACGGAGACATTCTTGTGCCGTTTCCACCCGAGTCCAAAATGTCGGGAGTGCATATGCAATTCGGATACAAGGATACGCTGATATACAGAAGAAGCTTTGTGATTTCAGAGGCATTTAAAAAGGATAGAGTATTGCTTCATTTTGGCGCGGTTGACAGACTTGCTCGCGTGCACATCAACGGAAAGGATGTGTGTCAGCACAACGGGGGCTATTTGCCATTTGAGGCTGATATAACCGATGCCTTGGTTGAGGGCGAGAATATTATCTGCGTAGAGGTCTACGATGATCTTGATACAGACTACCCATATGGCAAGCAGTCCAAAAAGCGCGGCGGAATGTGGTACACACCGATAAGTGGCATATGGCAGTCGGTATGGCTTGAATCGGTACCCGAAAATTATATTAGCTCGCTTAAGATCACTCCTGCGCTTGACAGCGTAAGGATAGAGGTGATCGGCGGAGTAGGGCAAAAGACTTTGATGCTTGAGGGCAAGGAGTATTCCTTCCTTGGCGACAATATTACTTTGAATATAGAAAACCCGAGGCTTTGGACGCCCGATACCCCCAATATCTATGCGTTTGATATTATCAGTGGCAAAGACAGGGTAAGCTCATATTTTGCTCTGCGTGAAATATCTGTCAAAAAAATAGGGGATAATTCCTGCATTTGTCTTAACGGAAGCCCCATATTTTTGAACGGGCTTCTTGATCAGGGATATTATTCGGACGGAATATATATGCCCGCAACCCCCGAAGGCTATAAAAAAGATATTCTCACCATGAAATCCCTCGGTTTCAACACGCTTCGCAAGCATATAAAGGTGGAGCCGCAGTTGTTTTATTATTACTGTGACATACACGGAATGATAGTGTGTCAGGATATGGTGAACAACGGCAAATACAGCTTTATTTTTGATACGGCGCTCCCGACTGTAGGATTTAAAAAGAGAAAGGGACACCGCGCATCGAAAAAGCGCAGAGAGATATTTGAAAATGAGGCAAGGGAACTCGTATCACTGCTTTATAATCATCCCAGTGTATGCTATTATACAATTTTCAACGAGGGCTGGGGACAGTATGAGGCGGACGGAATATACAAAGAATTAAAAGCCCTTGATCCGACAAGAATATGGGATACCGCATCGGGGTGGTTTTTGGGAGCAGAGAGCGATGTTCAAAGTGATCATATATACTTCAAGCCCATAAAGATCAAGCGTGAGAGTGAACTCAAGCCCATAATTCTTTCGGAATTTGGAGGATATTCTTACAAGATAGACGGTCACTCGTTTAACCCGTCGAACACTTACGGGTACAGGTTTTTCACCGATGGGGACAAATTCAGAGATGCTCTTGAAGAGCTGTATGAAACCCAACTCATACCCGCAATAGAGAACGGACTTTGCGGAGCAATACTTACGCAGGTGAGTGACGTGGAAGACGAAACGAATGGGCTGTTTACTTATGACAGACAGGTGCTAAAGGTCGATGCGGAGCGCATGAGACAATTATTTGCAAAAATAAATGTTGCATTTGATAAAAAATTTTCCCGTAATGTTGACAAAATGTGAAATAATGGGTATAATGAATTTGATGAAAAAATCTTAAAGGAGTGAATTTTCATGGGAAAGAATATTTATGCAGGAACAAAAACAGAGCAGAATCTTCGCGAAGCTTTTTCGGGAGAATCTCAGGCAAGAAACAAGTACACCTATTTTGCTTCTGTTGCAAAGAAGGCGGGTTATGAGCAGATAGCAGCGCTTTTCCTCAAGACCGCAGAGAATGAAAAGGAGCACGCAAAGCTTTGGTTCAAGGCGCTCGGAGGACTTGGCACAACAGCAGAAAATCTTGTATCTGCCGCAGAAGGCGAGAATTATGAATGGACAGATATGTACGACAGAATGGCTCGCGAGGCTGATGAGGAAGGCTTCCATGATCTTGCAGAGCAGTTCCGCGGTGTTGCCGCAATAGAGAAGGCTCATGAGGACAGATACCGCGCGCTTCTCAAAAATGTTGAAACTCAGCAGGTATTTGAGAAAAGCGGAGTTCAGGTATGGGAATGCCGCAATTGCGGTCATATCTGCATCAGCACAAAGGCACCCGAGCTTTGTCCCGTATGCAAGCATCCTCAGGCATATTTTGAGATAAAAGAAGAAAACTACTAATTTGTAAATAAAAAACGCTTGTTTGCCAAACGCAAACAAGCGTTTTTTGTTTATTCTGATCCAACTGCAAAAAAACGACAAAAAATATTGATTTTTTATATGATGTATGATATAATATAATGTGATATGCTAAGTAGGGAAGACATATATTCAACTCCCGAATACGCGCAAAAGTTGTACGATATGTGTCCTTCCGAAAACAAACAGCTTGTTTGGCATGAGCACGGTGAGCATTCAATGCTCAGATCTACCGATACAGAAAAATATGACGGGGCTATAAAAGCCTTTGTATCAGAAAATTTTGTGTCGCAGAAATAAAGAAAATAAAAATACATAATAAAAGGAGAAAAATTATGTTTTGCAAACATTGTGGAAGTGAGATTCCAAACGGTTCGAGATTTTGCGGCGTGTGCGGAGCTCAGTTGACCGAGATCCAGGTCCAGCCCCAGACACCTCCTCAGTATCAGGCGCAGCCCCAGTATCAGGCACAGCCTCAGTATCAGACACCCCCTCAGTATCAGGCACAGCCTCAATATCAGGCACAATCCCAGTATCAGGCACAGCCTCAGTATACAAATAAAGCCGCGCCCAAGTTTTCAGCAAAAACTATTGCGGGCTTTGTCCTCTCTTTGGTTGGTATTATTGTTGCAGCAATTCCTTGTGGTATAATCGGTTTGATTTTTTCTTCTCTCGGCTTGAAAGAACTTCGGTTGCCTCAATATAAAGGCAACGGCATGGCAATAGCTGGTATGGTTATTTCAATTATTGATGTTGTATTAGGAATAATTTATTTGGCAATGTAAGGTTTTATTGCCAATAATACATATTGCGACTTCTGAGGTTCAATTGAACCTCAGATTTTCTTTTATTTCCTCGCAAAATCTCTTGAAATCTCGCATTTCCACAATAAAATCATAACCACCCGTCAAACGGGTGGTTATGATTTAGTATTTATCAAAGCAGTCTTATTCCTGCCTTCTGGCATTCTTCAACAGTAATGTCATCCCAGATGCTGGACTGAACCTCACCTATGTGAGCGCATCCCATCATGAGCATACAAAGACGGGATTGACCGATACCGCCGCCGATAGTGAGGGGCAGCTCGTTGTTCAAAAGCATTTTGTGGAAGGGAAGGCTACGGCGGTTATCGCAACCCGAAATTGTCAGCTGGCGATCCAGAGACTCGGCATCCACACGTATTCCCATAGAGGATATTTCAAACGCGCGGCCTAAAAGTTCATTCCAAAACATGATATCGCCGTTAAGCTCCCAGTCGTCATAGTCGGGGGCGCGGCCGTCGTGAGGCTTGCCTGATTTAAGCTTGCCGCCTATCTGCATAATGAACGCGGTCTTATGCTCACGCAAATATGCATCCTCACGCTCCTTGGAGGAGAGGTCGGGATACATGTCCTCAAGCTCCTGTGTGGTTACAAAGGATACCTCGCGGCACAGATTTGTGCGAAGCTGGGGAAAGTGAACGTGGAGGCGGTCATTTGTGTCACATATAGCGTTAACTATTGCACCAACTATAAGCTTTAAGTAATCGAGATTTCTGTTCTCGCTTGTTATTACCTTTTCCCAGTCCCACTGGTCAACGTATATGGAGTGTATATTGTCCAGCTCTTCGTCGCGACGGATAGCGTTCATGTCTGTATAGAGACCGCGACCTACGGTGAAGTGATATCTCTTGAGAGCAAGGCGTTTCCATTTTGCAAGTGAGTGAACTACCTGTGCTTCAACTCCTATTGCAGGGACGTTGAAGGATACGGGGCGTTCATAGCCGTTGAGGTTATCGTTAAGACCTGATGCCTCCGTAACAAAAAGGGGAGCTGAAACTCTCTTTAAGTTAAGCGCGGAAGCAAATTCGTCCTGAAAGGTTTCTTTTATGTAGGCTATCGCTCTTTGTGTGTCGTACTCGTCAAGAATGGGAGTATAGCCGTCGGGAATGTATATTTTGTTCATGTAGTATGTCCTCATTTCCGATATATAAATTAATTATATAACAAACTAAAGCAAAACGCAAGAGATTTTTATAAATTTCTTGCGTTTTATGAATTTTTATACTTTGTAATAGAGGATAGTAAGAAGAATCGAGCAGATAAGGAGGGGAATGCCGATATAAAGCAATAATGCAAAAGATGGATTCTTAGTGTGAGTTTTGGTTTTATAATCGTAATATGAAGTATGCGCGATTTGGCGCTTTGGTATAAATAATGACGACAGTCTGCTCACGCCATATCCGAAAATATCAAACATTCCGCTTTTGCCGATACTGATAAGTCCGAACAGACCGAGGGAAAACAGGGCAGGAATAGCCGTAGCATCTGCCAGAATCTTTATTCGGCTGTGAATTTCATGCGTTTTGAAAAATCCGAGTGTTGCCATTAAAATAATTACTGATATTAACGTTGCCGCTATGCAAATAAATATCTTTCGGGATTGTTTCATAACCGTTTTTCCTCTCGATAGAGCTGTTCTTCTTTGTCATTACACCACACAAAGTGGTCGGAGAATACTTCGCGTAATGACGGCGTTTGCATCGTATAGTCATGTGCGGATGCGTCATAAACTATACGGCGGCGATTTTTTTCATAATGGGGATCGGGCAAGGGAATAGCGGACAGCAGGGAACGCGTATACGGATGCAAGGGGCGGCGGAACAACTCGTCGGAGTCTGCAAGCTCCACTATTTTACCTTGGTACATTACCGCTATTCTGTCAGAGAAGAACTTTACGACTGATAAGTCGTGCGCGATAAATATAACGGTCAGCCCAAGCTCATCCCTCAGATCACGCAGAAGATTTATTATTTGCGCCTGTACGGAAACGTCAAGCGCGGAAATAGGTTCATCCGCTATAAGGATTTCGGGATTGACTATAAGCGCGCGCGCAATTCCTATTCTTTGCCGTTGCCCGCCCGAAAATTCATGAGGATATCTTTGCGCGTGCTCCGGAGACAGACCAACCATTGACAGCATTTTATATACTTTTTCATCTATTTTGCGCCTGTCTCTCTCGCCGTTTATAATCAGACCTTCTGAAATGATTTCTTTGACTGTCATTCTTGGATTTAATGAAGCTATTGGATCTTGGAACACCATTTGTATCTGTTTTACAGCTCTGTGCTTGTTTTGGTCTGTTTTTGCGCTTGAATATAAAATTTTATTTGATTTGACTGCGCTTTTCAGTATATCCTTTTGATTTTTTATCAATTTTTTCTTTTCGAGTGTATCAAGGTGTGGATTTTGTTTTATGCTTTTGACATTGATTTTATATGCCGCATGAGCATCCTGAATAGCCTTTGAATAGGACAGCGTGCCTGCGCATATTCTTTCATTATTGAGAAATACGTTACCCGATGTGCAGTCATATATTTTTATTAAGGTCCTTCCCAATGTAGTTTTTCCGCACCCCGATTCTCCCACTATGCCAAACACCTCTCCTTTTTTGACTGAAAAGCTTACACCATCTACTGCCAAAAGAGAGCCTGTGGGAGTTTTAAAGTGTTGGCAAAGATTTTCAACCTCCAATATATTTTGAGCATCCGTCATGATTTGTCTCCTTCATTTTTTTAATACGCTTGGTGATTGAATGGGGAATTTCAACAGCGGGGGCATTGGGGTGTAACAGCCAGGTGGCTGCCGCATGTGTTGGTGATATATTGAAAAAGGGCGGCTCTTGTTCAAAATCTATTTTGAGCGCGTATTTGTTTCGCGGAGCGAACGCATCTCCCACAGGCGGGTTGTGCATATCTGGCGGAATCCCCGGAATAGCTTCAAGACGCCCATCTGATTCAAGATCGGGTGTTGAGGATAGCAATGCCCAAGTATACGGATGGCATGGATGATAAAATATTTCGTCACAAGTGCCGTATTCCACTATTTTTCCCGCATACATGACCGCTATTTTATCCGCAACGCTGGCTACTACTCCGAGATCGTGAGTTATGAATATTACCGATAGATTCCGTTCCCTCTTAAGCCTTTCTATAAGCTCCAATATTTGCGCCTGAATGGTTACGTCAAGAGCTGTGGTTGGTTCGTCGCATATCAGAAGATCCGGCTCGGATGCCAGAGCTATGGCTATAATTATTCTCTGGCGCTGCCCGCCCGAAAACTGAAACGGATATTTTTCAAATGCTTCGCGCGGATTTGGGATACCAACCTCTGTCATAAGTTTTATGGCACGCTCACGTGCAGCCTTTTTGCTTTGCTTGGATTTCAAAAGGATGGCTTCGCATATTTGTTTTCCTACTTTCATAATAGGATTTAATGACGAAAGCGGATCCTGAAACACCATCGATATCTTATCTCGGCGAATTTTGCACATTTGAGACTGGTTTAGCTGTAGCAGATCCTCTCCCTCAAATATTATCTGACCGCCGTCAATGCTTGCGTTTGGTGAGAGAATGCCCATAATGGCACGTGAAGTAACGGATTTTCCCGAACCCGACTCGCCAACTATGGCAAGAGTTTCTCCTTGCTCAAGAGAAAAAGAAAGATCTCGCACCGCATAGAGCCTGCCACCGTTTGTGCGAAACGATACTTTTAAATTTTTAACCTCAATAATATGATCCATGATAGGAAGCTCCTTTGAGTAGAGTGTTTTAGCTATCTATTCCGCGTAGCGATGGGTTCAGGGCGTCTCTCAGTCCGTTGCCGAAAAGATTGAAGCAGATCATCAAAAGAGATATTACAAGTGCGGGAAGTATCATCAAGTGCGGATAACTCGTCCATATATTACTTGCTTCCGATAGCAACGTACCGAGTGAAGTTGTGTCTGACGAACCTAAGCTCACAATTCCCAAAAATGATAGCATGCTTTCATTGAGTATGACTGTGGGTATAATCAGAACGCTTGAAGTTACTATCGTTCCTAATGCGTTGGGGAATATATGCTTAAGAATTATACGCTTGTCCGATGCGCCAAGAGTTCTGGCAGACATAACGTATTCCTGCGTTTTAAATCTGTAAAATTGAGTTCTCACTCTTGACGCGATGCTTATCCAGCCTGTCAGGACAAACGCGAAAAGTAAGCTGGGTATTTTGCCGACCTTGTCGGACAGATGGATCTGAAAAAGTGTTGCGACAACTATAAAAGGTACGCAAGAGAGAATATCGGATATTCTTTCAAGCACAAGATCGGGAATACCGCCATAGTATCCTTCGATAGCTCCGTATATCGCGCCTATAATGAGATTTATCAAAGATACAGATAAAGCCAGCGCCAAGGAAAGTCGAATTCCCTCGGAGAGCCGTCGAGCCATGTCATATCCCTGCGAATCCGTGCCGAGAATATATCTTGGCGGTGTGCCGTTGATATAGGTATAGTAGTTTTTATAAAGCACGCGTACCTTGTACGAGGGATTATCGCTTGATCCGCTTTGCGTAAAATATACGGCATTCCCGTCCAAGTCTCTGAGATAATTGTCGTACAGACGCATGTTTTGTGATAGCTTTATGATATTTCCGTTTATATCAATGGGTGAGTTCTTGGCGGTTGTATCTGCCATATACCAATAGTTTGCGTCGTTTGGGTTTGGATTATATTCATTGTTCGCTATAAGAGGGAAAAGTATGGTGGCGCTGTTTTCTTGCTCCCATTTTCGTATATTTTCATATTCCGCTTTGGATATTTGCATATATACGAATCCTACCTCTGCGTAGGTATCTATCTTTGCTTTATATTTGCCGTTCTGCCTTGAGTCTAAAACCTTTTCTATGGGGGTGATTACCGTTCGGCAGTCACTTGTGATGTCGGAAATTCTGGCATTGCCGCTTCCGGTTGTGTCACAGGCTCCGAGAGCTATGGAATATGCGTGTATAAGACCGCGCGAGTTAAAGGTTCTCGTCTGTCCTCCGTCAAAAAGAGGGATGCTGCTTTGGGATGCTATATAAGGCCCTTTTTTTGCGTAATACGAATCCAGAGATCTTTGAGTGGAGAACAGGGGAATGATAAGAGCAAAAATAACTATCAATGCAATAATTACGGTAGCTAAAATTGACGCCTTGTTTTTTCTGAAACGCGACCACGCATCTCTAAGATAGCCGACATGATGCTCTGTGCCAAAATTTGTGCCTGACACGTTGTTCCCATCTGCCGGCTGCAGCAATTCTTTTGGAATATTAGAAACCGAATTTTTCTCCATGTTATTTTTCCCCCATTCTTATTCTGGGATCAATAAAGCCGTAGCTTATGTCCACTATAATTCCGGCAAGCAGACCGGTTAAGGTATAAAAAATGCTGTTGAGCATAAACACATCGTAGTCGCGCTGCTGTACCGACTGTACGTATAGCTGTCCTACTCCGGGAATGGAAAATATGCTTTCTATGACCAGTGAACCGCCAAGTATGCCTATGAAGCTTGATATTATCATTGGAAGGATAGGCACCATGGCGTTTTTGAGCGCATGACGGGTGGTGGCTTGTGAATATGACAGTCCTTTTGCCCTTGCCAAAAGCATATAATCAGACGTCAACGCCTCGGTAAGCTCCGCACGCGTAAATCGGCACAGTCCCGCTATCTGTCCGAATGACAGAGCCAAAACGGGAAGTGTCATACTATAAAGCATTTTTCCGGTGAACCATCCCCCCGCATCGCTCAATGAATATATAGTCTGCTCAAACCATCCAAGCTTGAAAAACAAAAAATATTGGAGCAAAAAGGCATATATATAGCTCGGCACGGAAACGAAAAACATAACTACCGTGCTTATCAGATGGTCCTGCCATTTGTTTTTTCTTATCGCCGCCCATATTCCAAGCAATATTCCCAGCGGTATCGACAGCATAAGCGCGTATGAGTTTACAATAATCGTAGGGGGAAGTCTCTCGATAAGAATATCAAGCGCGGGGCGTGTCTTGGATATTTTCCAGGACGTGCCGAAATCAAGTTTTGTGACGATGTTTTTCAGATAAATTCCAAATTGTACAAGCAAGGGCTGGTTATAACCAAGCGCATCCCAACGCTCAAGAATTATCTGACTTTGCGCGACTGACGTGCCCTCGGGTGGTGAGGACGGAAGCGCGCGAATGAGCGTAAAACACAGGGTTACTATTATGAAAAGCGTGAAAAACATCAGAATTATTCTTTTTATAGCGTATTTTATCATGTGTGTACCCCGTCAAAGCGCCGCCGTATGGCGGCGCTTGAATTTTATTCGTAGCTTAAAGAATTTTTCTGCTTTTTAAGGTATGCCGCCCACTGTGCATCGTCGTAGTTGTAGCTGAGCAAGCGAATTCCGCCAAAGCCGTACATTATGTTGTACTGTTCGGTGTAGTAGTCGCATTGATACGAGAGCATGGTGGATGTGGTCAGTGAGCAAAGAGGAATTCTGTAATAGGTCTCAAGAAAGGCGCATTCAAGCTGTGAGAGGATCGAGAGCTTGGTCTCAATATCTGAATCGGCATATTCTCCTGCGCCGGTCATTGATCTTGACCAGTTCTGCCAGGTCTTTGTGATCTTTTCCCCGCCCACGTCAAGGGTGATAGTTTCTGTTTTGGGATCATAGCATCCCGCCTCGTTTATACTGTATTGGTCGGGATCCATATATACTTGAAAGTTTCTGAAAGGGTAGAATGCCGCGCCGCCCCATGCGCCGTAGCCTATCGCATATTCTCCCGCAGGTACGGCGGCATATCGGTTTTCTATATTACCGATTGCGGCGAGAGTTATTTTGCCAAATCCGGAGCCGGCAGCGGCGCTGTTCAAGAATTCATTGAGAAGGCTTATCTGTTTATTATCATCAGCAGAAAGCGCGCCCTTAGACCAGCCGATTTGAATGGATATCGCATCTCCGCGTTTGTACAGACCTGCCGCCACAAGCTCATCGCAGGCTTGTTTCATAAGACTTTTCGCTTTATTCTCATCGTATCCAGAGATGGAATTGTACGCATCTGTCAGAGTTTTATGGGTTTTGTCCTCTCCGTATTCTACTCCGTAGAGCTTGCAGATGCCTTTCATAGCTGTATCCGAATTTCTGTATGATGATTTGGGATCATTGTAGATATCGTAAAAGTACAGTTTGTTGAGAAGCGCGTATTCGGGAACATATCCGCTTGTAGCGCCTACAAATTTGCTTCTGTTTATCGCAAGGCTTATCGCCTGACGGAACTTTTTATTTGATAAGACTATGCTGTTTTTATTGCTTTGAGCATCAAGACGTCTGAGAACATCCTTGTTGGTGTTGAAAAAGAGGGACATAGTATAGGTTTCGGTGTTTTTATATAAGCGGTCAGATGATGAATAAACTGACAGCTCATCGGCGGAAGGGGACCACTCTGACAGTTCACCGCGTAAAAATGCATTTTTTGCAGATTGCTCGTCCATTACGTCTATAATGATTTTGGTTGTTTGATATTGGCGACGTTTTGAGCCGTCTATATCAAAGTTTGTGTAGGATATGAGCTTACCGTCCTTGGATTCATAGCCGTACCAGTTGGGATTTTGTTCAAATACCGCCTGTTTTGCCGTTTGGATAGAGGAAAGCTTGTACGGCCCGTAGGACATGGTAGTTTCTGCACTCGTGCCGTAATTTGTTACTATTACCCCTCCTGCGTCGCGCTTGCCTTGCTCATAAAGCTTTTCATAGACAAGCCAGTTTGAAGTGCAGGCATTGAGAAAATAGTTATAATCTATGGGATTTTGAGTGACGTATCTTATAGTGTAGTCATCTGCTTTGTAAAGTCCTACGCTTGAAAAATCACTTGTTTTTCCTTCGTAATAATTACGCGCTCCCGCAATAGCCGATTCCTCTGAATAATAAAGGTTTGCCCTGTAATTCTTCATTTTGGGATCGAGCAAAGCTTTCATTGAATATATATAATCGTCTGCGGTGATAGCCTCTCCGTTTTGCCATTTTGCGTTCTTGTTTAGTTTTATCTCAAACACGTATCCTTTTTCAATAGCATCCGGGCTTTGTGCATTTGGGATGCTTGCTTTGTATTTAGCGAGATCGTCCCTATGCTGTGCTGTAACATCGGTAATGGATTCTGCCATTTCAAAAACCCAGGTGTAGATACCTTCCTTTGAGTTTGATACCGATACTCCTACAAGCGGTGTAGAAAGATATTCAAGCATAAGAGAGTCTGCATTTACCTCCCAGCTATGTGGATTCCAGTTTGTGCCAAGAGAGGACATGTATGTTTTGTAGGTATATTGGCCCTTCATTTCTTTGTTTCTCGAACATCCCGAAAAACAGACAAGCGTACCTATAAGAATACTGACCATCAGTAGCGCAAGAATAAACCTCTGAATTGATTTTTTCATGATTTTGTCATCTCCTTTTGCTTTTTGTTTGTTTTATTTTTTGCCGTCGGCAGAAAAATATACTTTTTCAGACAATGCAATTTTTCTCAAAAATGCCGTTATATCGGAATATCGCTCGTACGTAAAGGCAAAAATATTTATATTCAATATACGGTGGTGGCGGATGTGGACAAGCAAGAACTGTTGAGCCTTTGGAATTTTTCATTTGTTGAGAAAAAACAAAAAAAATACGGGGGATTTGATTTGTCGGTACTTTCGCGCGAAATATTGGGAATATTTTGCGGGGAGTGCGGAATACCCGGATTTGACGGTATATTTAAAAATAAAAATGTAAAAATGAACGGCAAGGCTTTCATAAACGGTGAACAGGCGGACATCAAAAAGCTTTATGACTTTGCCGGATTCGCAAATGACAGCGATATGATAATAGATGAATTGTCTGTGGCAGAAAATGTTTTTCTCGGCAGAATACGGCAACATGAGAGATTTGCCCGGGTCAACACCGTGAGCTTATTCAATCAATCTCGAAGGGCACTTTCGGAGGTCGGACTGTCGCATATATCGCCGGACTTTGCGGCAAAGTCACTGACGGTTGGCGAAAAAAAGCTTTTGGAGATCGCCAAGATATTGAGCGACGGCAAGAAGGTAATTTTTTTGAAGGATTTTTTTGTCTCGCTGAACCTTGATGAAAGATATCGCGTTGTAAAAGTCCTCAGAAAGTTTACCGTGCGCGGAGGCTCAGTGGTGTTGTTTTCAAATGACCTTGATGAATTGAAGTGCTTTTGTGACAGAATAGTTTTCTTTGATGACAGGGGACCTCAAAGGATATATAATTCTGATGAATTTTGCAATATTTCAACATCTCAAAATCGCATAAAAAAAGCCACTCCGAACGAGTGTGAGGTGACATTCAGAGCGATTAATTTGTGTTTACCTTATGTGTTTTCCAATGTTAATATCAGACTTTGCAAGGGTGAGATTTTGGGAATTCTAGGACTTAAGAATTCCGGGATACATGAGCTGTCAGAGGTGCTGTGCGGCGCGCTGATGCCCGAAAGGGGAAGGCTTACCGTAAAGGGCAGACGAATAAAAAGCATCAGAGAAGCCCACAAAAGAAAGCTCGTGTACGTAAAACATGGGTGGGAATACGATGATATCATGGACATTCTGACTTGTTCGGGCGCACAGATATTTGTTATGGATACAGTACTCGAAGGATTGAGTGTTGAACAGTCAACCCGCATAGAGAATGTTATGAGAGATATTTGCAGTCGCGGCGGAGCAATAATATATGTTTCGCAATATACCAATCGGCTTATACGGATCTGCGACAGAATAGCGGTGATGCGCAGAGGTGTCATATCAAATGAATTTTGTGCGTCAGATGGATATAGCAAGCCTCAGATAGATAAGGCTGTGTTAACTTAATTTGCGAGGTCGGGGTATGGCGGTATCTAAAGAAAAAAACAGCGTAATAAAAACAGGAAGATTCATTTGCGCCGCAGTGTTGATTTGCGGGATTCTGATATTAGCGTGGTTAAGAAGGGGAGAATTAAGCTTACAGTATCTTTCTTTGCTTGCATCCCGCGCGTTGGTTTTATCTATAATTACGTTGGGGGCAGTGTTTGTCTTTACGGTGGGCGCGTTTGGAATAAGTCTTGGTGCATCCACGCTTGTCGGGGTAGTTTGCGGCGCGCTGACATATAATTATACACAAAGCTTTTATATGACACTGACGGTTTGTGTGGCGGTGCCGGTTTTTTGGTGCGCGTTAAGCTCGGTACTGTCAACCTTCTTTGAGTTGCCCGCATACGTTACTGCTGTGTTGATGCTGGGGTTGCTCGGCTCTTTGGCGTCGGAGATAATTTCTGTATGCGGAGGTAAAATAATTACACAAATGCCACAGAATAACAGCTTCAGCAGTTTAGCTCCGCGTTTTGGAGTGTTCTTGCTTTTTTTTGCTTTTTGCATTACCATGTATGAAATATTGCCTATCGGAAAACGGCAGAAGGAACTTGGAAATGACCGTCACCGCGCGCACCTGCTTGGCATATCGCGCAGGATATATTCTGCGGTTGGATTTATTTTTGCGGGAATAGGAGTAGGGCTTGGCGCGTTTTTGATACTGTGTTCTGATACATCTATTGACCGAACAAGTGTGTCAGACCTTGGATTCAATATTATTTTTGCGATTGTTTTAGGTGGAATGCCAATATCCGGAGGCCGTGTTTCAAGGCTTTCATCGGCTGTTCTTGGCAGTGCTTCGGCTATTGTGGTGAGCGAAATTATGCGACAGATAATAGGCGGAGTGGAATATTTTGACGGGATGTCTCAAGCACTCAGAGCAATTATACTGTTTATATTATTGATGATTTTGAAAAAGGCAGAAAGACGTGGCGGAATAAAAAATGCGGAATAGTATAGGTGAAACAAAACGCACAGTTTGCATTTTTGCAGGAATATTAATTCCCGTTGTATTGTACGTGTGCATAAGGCTTATATTCAGAATATCGGGCGGGGAGTGGCTGTCGGATGATACGTCAAGGACGGAGTTGTTTTTTGAGACGTGTATTCTTTTTTACATGTCGATTGCGCTTTCGCTGAATTTAAGGAGTGGAAGCTTTGATTTTTCGCTCGGCGCGCTTGCCGCCTTCTCTGCTTACAGCGCCGCAGTCATGGCGCGCGGAGGAGCTATGTGGATAATGCTTGCAATATTTTTTGGCGTGATTTTGGGAATTGTCTCTGGCGGCGCGCGGATACTGAGTGGAATGACGTCGGCGGTAAGCTCGCTTTGTTTCTGTCTTATATTTGAAGGACTGCTTTTTGTTATATCTTGCGGGCAACAAGTGAATGTCTTTCTTCCAATGGGTAAGCTTTTTGACAATGCTCCGCTTTTTTGCTTGCATGCGACGGGCGCGTTGATGCTTTTTTATATTTTTTTGAGAAATACTCCGTTTGGATATGATTATAGAGCAATATGCGCATCAAGACGTATTGCGTGCGCATCGGGAGTGGATTTTGCTACCAATAAATTTATCGTCTATATAGTAGCCGGCGCGCTTATGGGGGTGGCGGGAGTTATGCTTTGTGTTAAGGAGGGAAGGAGTATATTGCCCGGGCTTAATTTTTCATCTGTTCGCATATTGTTTTTTGCGCTGCTTCCTTTGTTTTTAGGGAGATTGATCTCGCGTCTGACGGGGGAACTTATCGGTGCATTTCTTGGGGCTTTGTGCTCAGCTATGATATATTCTGCCATGACACAAGCGGGTTTATCGGAGAATTTCCAAGTGATTTCGGTGTCTGCCGCACTTCTTTTGTTACTCATATACATGAGTAATGAAAGAAAAATATTCAATAAAATACAAATAAAAAAACTCACATAAAAAAATTTCAAAAAATTCAAAAAAACTATTGACAAAACAATTTTTGGGGTGTATAATATCGGCAGTTAGTCGAAACTAACTTCAAAAAACATAGTGTGAGGATCAACATGAAAACACTAAGAGATGTAAAGATAGGACACAGTGCCACGGTTGTGAAGCTTCATGGCGAGGGTGCCATCAAAAGAAGAATAATGGATATGGGAATAACCAAGGGAATAGTGATAAAGGTTCGCAAGGTTGCCCCTTTGGGAGATCCCCTTGAGCTTACCGTGCGCGGATATGAGCTTTCACTCAGAAAATCTGACGCGGAAACCATAGAAGTGGAATAAAAATAGCCGGGAAATATATCGGTTATTTTTTGTGGCAGCGGTTAGTCATAACTAATCCGAGATTTTAATTGTTCACCGATGGCGGTGTGGAGGGAAACATGGACATAAGAATTGCACTTGCGGGAAACCCGAACTGTGGCAAGACAACACTTTTTAATGCGCTTACGGGTTCGAATCAGTTTGTTGGAAACTGGCCCGGCGTTACGGTTGAAAAGAAAGAGGGCAGACTCAAGGACAGAGACGGCGTGATAATTACCGACCTTCCGGGAATATATTCGCTATCTCCCTATACGCTTGAGGAGGTCGTCGCGAGAAATTATCTTGCGGTAGAGCGCCCTGACGCTATACTTAATCTGGTTGACGGAACAAATATCGAGAGAAATCTATATCTTACGACACAGCTTACCGAGCTTGGTATTCCGGTAGTAGTTGCCATCAATATGATAGACGTTGTTCGCAAAAGAGGAGACAGTATAGATATTGATGAGCTTTCAAAGAGATTCGGCTGTAAGATGGTCGAGATATCTGCAATTAAAGAAGACAATATCATGGAGGCGGTAGAGCTTGCGATAGACGCGGCGAAAAATTCCAAGACCGTTCCCATGCATACTTTCTCAGGAACAGTTGAGCATGCTCTTGCTCACATAGAAGAAGCTGTTATACACGATATGCCCGCCGAAAAGCAGAGATGGTATGCTATAAAGATTTTCGAGCGAGACGCAAGGGTGCTTGAGGAGTTGAATATCAGTGAGGCTACTCTTGCTCATATTGAAAAAGATATTCAGTCTGCCGAGGCTGAGCTTGATGACGACGCGGAGAGCATTATCGCAAACGAAAGATATGTTTACATAGAAAATGTGCTCAAACGCTGTTATAAAAAGAAGCACGCAAATAAGCTTACCCCTACCGAAAAAATAGACAAGGTAGTGACAAACAGATTTTTAGCGCTCCCCATTTTTGCGGTGGTGATGTTCCTTGTTTACTACATATCCGTTTCTACCGTAGGAACATGGGCGACCGACTGGGCAAACGACGGACTTTTTGGTGACGGTTGGTACTTTTTAGGCATTGGCAGAGGTCAGTACGAGGAAGCGGTCGAGGACTACGCAGAGAATATCTGGAACGATAAGGTTCTTGTGGGCACAGTCGAAGGCGCGGTATCCGAAGGCGTAACGGGTGCAGACGAGATACGGGATGCCATAGAGAACAAGGATTTTTCGGCGCTTGAGGAGGCATACGGAACATACGGAGAAAAGCTCCACGAGGAAGGCTTTTCAATAACGGACAAAATGGATGCTTATATTGACGGAGCTCCTGCTCCTGAAAATTTCAGAGCATGGGTTCCCGGTATAGGTGTGCTCGCAGAGCAGGGACTTGAGAAAGCAAATGCTCCCGAATGGCTAAAAAGCTTGCTTGTTGATGGCGTTATAGGCGGTGTGGGTGCCGTGCTTGGATTTTTGCCACAGATGGTAGTGTTGTTTATAATACTTGCCTTCCTTGAGGCGTGCGGATATATGGCGAGAATTGCCTTTGTGCTTGACAGAGTTTTCAGAAAGTTCGGACTTTCGGGCAAATCATTTATTCCGTTGCTCGTTGGAACGGGATGCGGAGTGCCCGGCATTATGGCAAGCCGCACTATTGAGAACGAGCGCGACAGGAGAATGACGATAATTACGACTACGTTTATTCCTTGCGGAGCAAAGCTCCCGATAATCGCGCTTATTGCGGGCGCGCTCTTCGGCGGCGCATGGTGGATAGCGCCTTCCGCATACTTCATCGGAATTGCGGCGGTTGTAATTTCCGGAATAATTCTCAAAAAGACTAAGCTTTTTGAGGGAGAGGTATCCCCGTTTGTTATGGAGCTTCCCGAATATCACATGCCCACGGTCAAAAATTTGTGGCATAGTGTTTGGGAGAGATCCAGCTCCTTTGTAAAAAAGGCAGGAACGGTAATTCTTCTTTCCGCTATAGTCATTTGGGCAGGTTCGCATTTCGGTACGGTTGACGGCAGATTTACATTCTCTATTGACATGGAGCTTAACCGTTCGGTGATAGGTACGATAGGAAATGCGCTGAAATGGCTGTTTGCGCCTCTCGGATTTGGAAATATAAGGGCGACAGTCGCTACTTTTATGGGGCTTATCGCGAAGGAAGAGGTCGTTGCCGTATTCGGTGTACTTGACTTTGACGGAATGGGTAAGCTCGCGGCATACTCCTTCCTTATATTCAATCTCCTTTGCGCGCCGTGCTTTGCGGCAATGGGAGCGATCAGACGCGAGATGAATTCGGCAAAGTGGACTGCATTTGCAATAGGATATCAGTGTGTATTCGCTTATGCGGTATCTCTTGGGGTATTCCAGCTCGGTACATTCTTTACGGCTCTTTATTCTGGCGCTCCGATTATGACGTGGAATGTGATTGGCGCGTGTGTTGCCGGATGTATTGCTGTATTTATGGCATACATGCTGTTCAGAAAGCCTAAGACAAAAGGAGGCAGATAAAATATGATAATGGACTATTTACCTACGATAATTATTTGCGCCGTCCTTGCTGTTGCAGTTATCCTTGCAATCGTCTCGGTAGTTAAAGACAAGAAAAAGGGCAAGGGCTGCGGTTGTGGCTGCTCGGGTTGCGCCATGAGTGGAGCATGTCACGCGGCAAAGAATGCGAATGATAAAAATAATACCTCCGAAACTTCATCCGAAGTATCGGAGGAAAACAAAGAGAATTAAATTCTCAAATCCTTAAAAATATTTTACCGAAAAGGGCGACGCCTAGCGTCGCCTTTTGTCGTTGAAGGTATAATTGACAAATGCTTTATATTGTGATATAATTGAAATATAAAGCACTAAGGAGGTTTTAACGATGATAAGTATTAAAAAGATAGCATTGATGTGTATTTTTGTTGTTCTTTTGTTTGCGTTGATCTGTTGCGATGCAAATTCAACGGTCGAAAATAAAACTTCCGATGGTACTGAAACACATCAGGAAATATCGAAAGATGAAAATACAGAACATGAAACATCAAAAGATACGATATTGCCTAAAGACATAACCGAGGAACAAGCAAGGGAAACTCTGCAAAAATACATGCAGTATTCAAAGATAGTTGAATTTTTTGGAGCAGATGGAGCAAGAGTACAATGTGAGGGCATTGTATATGAATGGAATCTTTCTGACGGAAAGATACTGAATGTTACATTCGCGCGTCCTGATTGCGGTTTGGCAATAATTCCTGATGAGTATTATTTGATGAGTTATGACATAACGTACGAAGGATATGTCGCTCACGTCTATGACGGAGAGGTAAAAATAGCCGAAACACATTCGGAAGAAAAAATTGCATTGGATACTGCCGATTCAAAACTTGTAATTGAGATATTGAATTCTCTTGAGTGGACAGAAAGTCTTGTTACGGAAACAGCGTATGATTATGATATTTTTGTTGGAGAAGACAGAATGCATTACATCTCTGACCGAAGGGGAATCAATGATGTTACAAATTATCGCAGAGCATGGTTGACCGAGGAGCAAATATCGGTGATTGAGGATATTTTAAATAGGTATTGTGACTCCAATTAAAATGCAACGGTGTATAGGTGCTAAATAGAAAACAGCGTGTCGGCATAGCCGACACGCTGTTTTCTATTTAATCATTCACAAATTCATCGTAAATAGCGTTTATAGCCTTTTCAAAGTCGTGTTCGTCAATTCCAACGATGATGTTAAGCTCACAAGAGCCCTGGTCGATCATACGGATGTTGATGTCCGCGCCGGAAATGGCGTTGAATACACGAGCTGCAGTGCCCTTTGCCTTGACCATTCCGCGTCCAACGATTGCAAGGAGAGCTACGCCGTCCTCAACGGTGATGCTGTCGGGGGCGGTTCTTCTCTGAACTGCCTGGAGAACTCTCTCGCGGTTTTCGTCAAGCGCCGCCGTGGGAAGCACAACGCTCATGGTGTCGATTCCGGAGGGAAGATGTTCGAAGGAAAGACCGAAATCCTCAAAGGATTCGAGAATTTTACGGCCAAAGCCTATTTCGGCATTCATCATATCCTTTTCAACAGTCACAACAGAGAATCCCTTCTTGCCCGCAATACCTGTGATTACGTGCTCGGAATCATAGCTGCTTGCTTGAGAAACAATCATTGTTCCCGCATCTTCGGGACGGTTGGTGTTTCTGATGTTTATCGGAATGCCCGCATTTCTTACAGGGAATATAGCATCCTCGTGAAGAACTGTCGCGCCCATGTAGGAAAGCTCACGGAGCTCGCGGTATGTGATAGTCTCAATAGCGCGGGGGTTATTTATAATTCTGGGGTCTGCCATCATAAAGCCCGAAACGTCTGTCCAGTTTTCATAAAGGTCGGCGCAGCAAGCGCGCGCAACGATAGAACCGGTAATGTCAGAGCCGCCTCTGGAGAATGTTTTAACAGTACCGTTAGGCATTCCGCCGTAGAATCCGGGTATTACCGCATACTTGTGAGCCTTAAGCTCTTCGGAAAGCACCTGATTTGTCTTTTCCTCGTCAAAGCTTCCGTTGTCGCGGAAAAAGATAACGTTCTCCGCATCTATGAAATAGAATCCAAGGTATTTTGCGAGAATAAGTCCGTTGAGATATTCTCCGCGGCTTGCAACGTAGTCGCGTCCTGCGCTGTGGAGCATAGCGTTCTTTACGTATTCAAGCTCACCGGAAATGTCAAAATCAAGACCGAGGTCCGAGATTATACCCTTATATCTGTCGCAGATAGCTGTATACTGAGCGTCGATCTCTTCTTTGGTCGCTCTGCCGCGGATAAGCTCGTAGCACTTGTAGAGCATGTCCGTAACTTTTATATCCTCCTTGAATCTCTTGCCGGGCGCAGAGGGAACTACGTAACGGCGGGAGGGATCAGCTTTTATTATGCTTGCGACTTGACGGAAATGCTCCGCGTCAGCAAGTGAGGAGCCTCCGAACTTTACTACTTTAACCATAAATTTTGTCCTTTCGGAATTAAATTCTTAAAATATAGTATTATTATATGAAATATAAGCGGTTTTGTCAATACCTAAGGCAAAAAAATTTAGCAAGCTAAATCGTTTTGAGTTGACAAACACAAAAAAATAGGATATAATTTACGTATATAAATTTGATTTGGGAGATAATTATGCACGACGAGCTTACAAAAGTTGATATAAAGAAAATGCAAGAAGAAATAGACTACCGCGAGGGTGTTTTGCGCCCTAAGCTACTCGCTGAGGTGCAGAGAACGCGTGAATTCGGAGACCTTTCCGAGAATGCGGAATACAAAGAAGCAAAAAGAGAAAAGAATCACAACGAAAGCCGAATCCGCTATCTTAAGAATATGATACTCACCGCAAAGGTCATAAAGGTTGAGAATAAAAGTGATGCGGTTTGCCTTTTTGATACGGTGGATATTTATATTGAGGAGGACGATGAGACGGTTTCACGAAAGTTGGTGACAACTCTCCGTCAGGACGCACTCAAGGGGCTGCTCAGTAAGGAATCACCTCTTGGTAAGGCTCTGCTTGGCAAAAAGGTCGGAGATAGAATTTGCGTTAAGGTCAACGACAGCTACAGTTATTATGTAGTTATAAAGAATATAACCAAAGGCTCGGATGACGAGAACATACCGATAAGTTCATATTGATACTTTTTAACTATTCTACAAAGATGTTTGAGGAGGGAAAATAATGAAAAAGACGATAGTTGCGTTAATTATTTTATTGGTTGCGATGACGCTTTGTTCCTGTGGTCATGAGTTAATAGAAATTCACGGATTTGATGAGTACTTCCAGGAAGGCAAGGGATTCAGAACTAGTTCGACGGTGGAAATAGATCATTTTTTTGATAAAAAAGATACATCTTTTGTAGATAATTTTGAATGTATTGAGAGAGATTTTCATTACGTTGAGGAGGGGACATTTAATAACAGATATGAAAAGGTAATTCTTTATTTCAAATATAACGACGATGAGTATGAGGGTGCCAAGGCCTATTGCCGAGAAATTTTGGAATACTTAGGCGATGAGGCGGTAGAGCAATATGGTAACTACGAGTTTTTTGATTATTACGGAAATCGTCCAAAAGACGAGCATTATCATAACGACAATTTTCCCGGAGCATTTAAAAGAGTAGCATTTAATGACAGCAATAACTCTATTGTATTTTTAGGAATATATACAACCGGTCAAAAAACTGAAGAAATGGCAGAGGATGTAAAGGATTGGGGAGTGTTTTTGAAAAAATACTTCGGTGAATATTATTCTTTTGATCAATAACGTAAATACATATTAGATGAATTAATGCTAAAACAAGGCGACACATTCGTGTCGCCTTGCTTTTTTGTTATTCTTCTTTATCTTTTTTATTCTTTTTTTGCCTTTTGAATATCTTGCTTCTGAACAGTATTATATTCATTGCGGCAAAGAATACCACGAAGATTATAAGTGTCAGATATGGATGATCCGGCGCAAGAGTAGCCAAGAACATCATGGGAAAACCGAAAGCGATGGCGGGGAAATTCTGATATACCAGGTTGTCTGAGGCGGGAGTGCGGAAGTCTTTGTCAATCTCGCGCAAAAGAATGATTCCCGTGCTGGCAGTACCTGTAAGCATTCCGTACATCGTCAAGAACTGTTCTTCCATATAGTCGGGGAAGAGAATCTTGGCAACTATGCGGTTGTATACGTAAGTGATAACTGCGCCAGCTATTCCAAGTATAAGCACTATGCCCCAATAATCCTTTAATTCATCCAAGCGTATTGCGGCAACACCCGCAACCACCATGATATCAAAGAAGAAGTTGCTTGCGCGTGTCATAAGGAAATTGTTTGTGTATTTCTTTTTGACAATACGCTTTTTTCTGAGAAAGTTAAGAATGGTTTTTATAATTGTCGCGGTGAGTACTCCCAAAAGGAAGTTAAATCCGTAGATTACGGATTTCATTCCTGGAAGGAGCTTGCCAAGACCGAACATCAAAAAGTACGCTGAGATATAAGCTACCACTATAAGAGCTATCTGTATTGTAAATTTGTCGATGCTTTCCTGCATGGGAATTTCGTTACATGATTCAACTCTGTCGCTGTGCAGGCTACCATCGGAACGGCTGGAGAGCTTGAGTTTTCCACGCTTTTTCATGACGTTCAGATGTATGACGCCGCCAATGCTCGCAGAGATGAATCCCAAAGCCGCGATAGTAAGGCCGAAAAGCTTTCCGTCTTTAAATCCGTTTTGAGTTTGATAGATAGTGCCGTAGTTAAGCGCCTGTCCTGTTCCTTGACCGTACCCGAAGGGAAGAAGCGTTCCCGCTGCACTGAAGAAATCCTTCATTATCAGCGCGGCAACAATAGTGATTCCCAAGCCGAATATGCCTTGTATGAGGTATGTCGATACAGTGGTGACACCTGTATTAAAAATTTCGGACGTGCGCTGTTTTGTAAGCTTTCCACCGTTAGTTTTAAAGGATGATGCAATAAATCCCAGCGCTAAAGCGTGGTATGTAATTATTTCAAGGCTTGTCGTTCCGTTTGCGCCGAAGATGGGGGCATCAAACATGACTTCTTTCGTAATTAATTTGTATATAAGAGCCACTATAACGAGTATAGCACCGCCAAGTACGGATGTAGGTATAAGTGAGTTTTTGAGCAACGGTATGCTTTTTTTGAGTATGTTTCCGACGAGTAAGCTTCCGAGCAATGTAGCAAAAACCATCATCCAGCCCCATACACTAGAGTCCCAAAAATTTTCCATCCTGATCTCCTTTTACGATATTTCGGTATCTGTTGTAAAAATGCACGTATTTAAGCGCATTGAAACGACAGCTTCCTTTTATTTGATATATATGTCCGTCGTAATATATATCAAGCTTATTTTTTCCAAGTACTGTTACAGCGAATGTATCGTCAAACCCAAAAGTAAATTCCGCTTTGTCTGCTTTAACTAAAATGCGGTTTCCAAACAATGAAATACTTGCGTTTTTGCAAATAAGCTCCTTGTTTTTATACGGAATGACCTCGGATATCTTGACGTTTTCAACGTATACAGGGGTGTCGGAAAAAGCTGTAATGTCAGTACTGCTGATAAAATCTTTTTGGTAATCATACCAGTCGGCAACGAAAGAGAACTTACATTCGTGATCTATGCCGACAAGTTCTTTTTTGTTGGTGTAGAGTACCTTTTTGTGACATTTTGTACATTCAAGCGTGTCGTTGTGGCTTTCAAATGAGGAAAAGCCGCAATCGGGACAAATGTAAATAGCCCTTTCCAAATATTCGGCGCGCTTTTTATGCTTGAAACTTGCATCTGCAACAGCTTCGTTTACGTATAACTCCGATTTGATAGCTTCAAATAATTCCTCATCCGACATATCAGCATATTCCGCGGGTGAGATAACACGCGACACATAGGCGGTCATTTTGCCTTTTCTGACTACGTCGCTCCATCTGGGATGTACACCGTATCCGCCCTCTATTCTGAAAAGCGCAATAGGCATACCGAGCTTACGGGCAAGAGGCACGATTGAAGGACTCATATATTCCGTCCTTCCGCTATATGTGCGATTTCCTTCGGGTGCTATGGCGATAGTGCCGCCCTCCTTGGATACGCGTATGCAATTGAGAATTGCCTTAATATCCGTCGTTTGTTTTTTTATCGGAATGGGAGCAACGAGATATCTTATCAGCGACGATATCCAGCCGTTAGAGAATATATCCTCGGAGGCAAGATAATAGATCGGGCCTTTGAATGCCATGCCTATGAAGAATTGATCAAACGCGGTCTGGTGGTTCATTAGTACAAGATAAGGCGTTTTTTTCTCTTGTTCCTTAAATTTTCTTACTTTTATGGAGTATTTGACACGGGAGTACGTACCGAGTGAAAAGCGCAATATTTCTGTAACTACCTTGTGCCTGAACCTTGTCCATTTCTTTTTCTTATTTTTAGCCATGGTCTCTCCTGATTTGTTAGAGTGGCGAAAGTCGTTTTTTGACGACATTACAGGCTAATTATAGCACACATAAGAGCGTTTGTCAATTGAATATTAAATTTATGTACATAATGTTCATTTTTTGCCAACGGCAATAGATATAAAAAAATCCGATGCAAAGCATCGGAATTTTTGTGAGTAATCTAAAATTTTAATACTATTTTCGTGTGGGTGCAAAATTTAAGAATTATGGGTGCATTTACCTATAAGGATTTGCACCTATTTTAATTTGATAAATTGGAATTTGATCAATTCTTTTTGTATTCAAACAAGCGATACAGCTTTTTCGAGAAACCGCCTGCATAGAGCTTGGCAAAAATAAACCTTTCAAATCCTTTTAATTCGTCTATGTATTTCTGTGGTATCATTGTGTGTTCTTTTGCGAAAGCAAGCTTCTCGCTTTGATAAGATTGTGGGTTGTCTATACCGTAAACCTCGGTTACGCCTACGTCATTTATTGGGTTTCTTCGCTTTGACATTTTAGCGGCAAAAGAGGTATAGGCATCCACTAAAAGCATAATGCTTTCAAAATGAGTGCAAAGGCTATCTGTTAAAGTTCGCATTTCAT
>SVTX01000023.1 GCA_015063545.1 Oscillospiraceae bacterium
TTGGTGAACACACCATCTACATCGTAGCTAAGATGGCTGACGGTAACATCTTCGTTGCTCACGAGATCAAGTATGAGATCGTTGAACACGAGTGTGTATTCCCCGAGGATGGCACACAGGGTGTGGGCACAACAGTTGCTCCCACATGTACGACTGAAGGTTACACAGCTGTTGGCTGTTTGGCTTCTGACGTTTACCTCTGTCCTTCCGTAACTGCAATCAACCGCGTTCCTGCGCTTGGTCATAACGCAGCTGAAGAGTGGACATACCTTGCAGGTCAGCACTACCATGCATGTACAAACGGCTGTGGCGAAAAGCTCGACCTCGCTGATTGCGAAGGCGCTGACGGACAGGTTTGTGACACTTGCGGCGGTGTTTATAACTGCATCCACGATTGGACTATCACAGATGACGGCTCTATCGTTTGCGTAAGCGGCTGCGGCGAAACATGGACTCCCAGCACATACAACTCCAAGGACAGTTTCGTTCTCGAACCCACATACACAAAGAACGGTGTTATCACTGAGGATGGCACGATCAAGGCAACAGGTATCGGAGATGCACACGGTTCCGTATGTCTCTCTGTATTCAACTATCCTAACGTGCTTCAGCAGTACGTAGTTGTTCGTTTCAGAACAAACTGCGCATCCACTATTGGATTTGCTACATACAACCCCGGAATGAACGTATATGAGATTCCCAACACTGCAGAGCAGTGGGCAATCGCAGTTCTTCCTCTTGAAGGTCCTTCCATCCACGGAAGAATCGATATCCGTTGTAACGTTAACGCAGCAAGCGCTGACGCTTACACAGAATTCTCTCACATCGTTTCCTTTACAACAATGGAAGCGGCTCAGAGATACTCCGAACTTCTCACAATTGCTATTTGCGAACACGACTACGCAAATGACTGTGACCCTGATTGTGGCATTTGCGGAGCAACAAGAGACACTGGACACGTTTACAGCGGCGACTGTGATCTTGAGTGTGACGTTTGCGGCGAAGTAAGAGACATCATTCCCGCTCACACTTACATGGACGGTCACTGCGTAGTTTGCGGAATCAAGAATCCCGCTTACGGCGACATCATGTCCATGCAGGAAGCTTACAACTACATGACAGATGATGGCGACTACTACCTCGACGGTGAAAGCGTTGCTGACTCCCGTTCTCATGACGGTTACGTAGTTCCCGGTCAGAATCAGTGGGTAATGACAGGCTACCAGAGTGATAACCCTGCGGCTAACGGCCACAGATACTCCGAGCCTATCAGAATCGCTTCCAACGCATCCAGACTTGACATCAACTTCTTCGGTTGGATCAAGTTTGGTAGCATCAAGCTTGACACATTCGGTCTTGCATTCGATACTCTCGATACAATCTACTATAACGAACATGCAGGCCACCACCTCGATATGTACAACGGTACAGGTGCTCTTGCAGGCGCAGGTCTTTCCAACGACGTTCAGAGCCTCTTCGGTCCTAACGCAAGAAGATACTGTATGGCTACATTCAACCTTGTAAAGGATGGCGCATGGCAGAACCTCGCTTCTCAGCTTGGTGAACACACCATCTACATCGTAGCTAAGATGGCTGACGGTAACATCTTCGTTGCTCACGAGATCAAGTATGAGATCGTTGAACACGAGTGTGTATTCCCCGAGGATGGCACACAGGGTGTAGGCACAACAGTTGCTCCCACATGTACAACACAGGGTTACACAGCTGTTGGCTGTACAGCTGGTGTTTACCTCTGTCCTTCCTTAACTGCAATCAATGTTGTTGATGCACTCGGTCACAACGCAGCTGAAGAGTGGACATACCTTGCAGGTCAGCACTACCATGCATGTACAAACGGCTGTGGCGAAAAGCTCGATCTCGCTAATTGCGAAGGCGCTGACGGACAGGTTTGTGACACTTGCGGCGGTACATACAACTGCAACCACAACTGGACACTTGCAGAAAGCGGCGCTATCGTTTGCGCAGGTGCTTGCGGTGAAACATGGACTCCCACAACATACAACGCAGGTGACAACTTCACATTTGTTCCCGCGTATACAAAGAATGCTGCTCTCTCCGAAAACGGAGTTAAGGCAACAGGCATCGGTGATGCAAACGGTTCCGTATGTATCTCCCTTTTGAATGCAAATCCCATACTCCAGCAGTACGTAGTTGTTCGTTTCAGAACAAACTGCGCATCCACTATTGGATTTGCTACATACAACCCCGGAATGAACGTATATGAGATTCCCAACACTGCAGAGCAGTGGGCAATCGCAGTTCTTCCTCTTGAAGGTCCTTCCATCCACCAGAGAATCGATATCCGTTGTAACATTAACGCAGCAAGCGCTGACGCTTACACAGAATTCTCTCACATCGTTTCCTTCACAACAATGGAAGAGGCTCAGAGATACTCCGAGCTTCTCGGTGCTATACTCTGCCCTCACGACTATGAAAACGCTTGTGACACAGAATGTGGCATGTGCGGTGCTACAAGAGAGCCCGCCCACACTTCCGTAGTTGTTCCCGGAACAGCTGCAACATGTACTGAGACAGGTCTTACAGACGGCGCAGTTTGTGGCGTTTGTGGCGAGATACTCACAGCTCAGGAAGAAATTCCCGCTACCGGTCACATCGATGAGAACGCAGACTATGTTTGCGATGCTTGTGGTGCTATCCAGGGTATAACTTCCGAATATCCCTTCGTTCTCAACTTCGGTTGGACAACAACTCCCGAGTTCGTTGCAGGCACAAGCCTCTCCGATCCCGGCAGACAGGAATACCACTACACATTAACAGTTACAGAGAACGGTCTCATTAAGGTTTCCACTCTCGAAAACATCGCAGTTTCCATCAACGGTCTCTTCGTTGTAGGCGGCGGTCAGGTCAAGGTTGGCGACGTTGTTGAAGTTGTAGTTTACGCTAGCTTCGACGATGAAATGAACCTCATCACAACTCCTGTTGACTTCCAGGTAGAGTTCCTCTACAACGGTCACGCTGACAACAAGATCGAGCTTGACCTCGGCTGGACAACAACTCCCGAATTCGTTGCAGGCACAAGCCTCTTCGATCCCGGCAGACAGGAATACCACTACTTCTACAGAGTAACCGAGGACGGTGTCCTCAACGTTACTGTAGCTGACAACATTTCCGTTTCCGTTAACGGTCTTTACGTTATCGGCGGCGCAACTGTTAAGGCTGACGACATCGTTGAGATAGTTGTTGGCGCTACATTTGATGATGAGATGAACCTCATCACAACTCCTGTTGACTTCCAGGTAGAGCTCTTCTACGCAGGTCACGCTAACAACAAGATTGAGCTTGACCTCGGCTGGACAACAACTCCCGAGTTCGTTGCAGGCACAAGCCTCTCCGATCCCGGCAGACAGGAATATCACTATTTCTATAGAGTAACAGAGGATGGTATCCTTAATGTTACTGTAGCTGACAACATCGCAGTTTCCGTTAACGGTCTTTCCGTTGTAGGCGGCGCAACAGTTGCAGCAAACGATATCGTTGAAATCGTTGTTTACGCAAACTTCGACGAAAACTTCAATATTATTACAGATGCAGTTGACTTCCAGGTAGAACTCTACTACGCAGGTCACGCTAATAACATGATCGAGCTTGAGCTCGGTTACATCACAACTCCTGATTTCGTTGCCGGCACAAGCCTTGCTGATCCCGGCAGACAGGAATATCACTACTTCTACAGAGCAACTCAGAACGGTCTTCTTATGATCACCGAGAGCGACAACATCGCAGTTTCTGTTGATGGCATGTTCGTTACCGGCGGCGTTAAGGTTGAGGCTGATGACATCGTTGAGATCGTAGTTTACGCTACCTTCGACGACGAGTGGAACCTCATCACAGACGGTTATGCTTTCCAGGCTCAGTTCCATGAAGAAGGATCTGAAATGTGTCCCTTCGAGCTCGCATTCGGCGAAGAGACAACAACTCCTGAGTTTGTTGCAGGCACAAGCCTTGCAGATCCCGGCAAGCAGGAATACTACTACACATTCGTAGCCGACAAGGCTGGTCTCGTTACTGTTACAGGCACAGAAAGCTATGCTGTAATCGTTAACGGCTACTGGAACGGTCAGGTTGTTGAAGGCGACGAAGTAACGATCATTATCTACGGTGAGTTCGACGATAATTGGAACCTCATCACAGATCCTACCACATTCAACACAGCAATCTATGCTGCAGGTACACAGCAGAATCCTATTTCCCTTGAAATAGGCACAACAGTAACTCCCGACTTTGTTCCCCAGGCATCCGCTACAGATCTCGGAATTTCCGAATACTGGTACGTTTACATGCCCATGGAGAACGGTTACCTCACAATTGACAGCGCAGATGGCATCATTACTATTATAGATGCAAACGGCAACGTTTACTATAACGGCTTCGAAGGCAAGGTAAATGCTTGGACAAACATCTACATTGTTGCTGAAAGCGCTAATTGGAACGTATACGACGGTGTTACAATAGCTTCCACATTCGAAGTTGAAGGTTCTACATTCAACTCCGCATTCGACCTTGAGCTCGGCTGGACAACAACTCCCGAGTTTGTTGCAGGCACAAGCCTTGCAGATCCCGGCAGACAGGAATACCACTACGTATACACTGCAACCGAGAACGGAATCCTCAACGTTTCCACCCTTCCTAACGTGTCCGTATTCATCAACGGTCTTAACGTTATAGGCGGCGGTCAGGTTAACGTAGGTGACGTTGTTGAAGTTATAGTTTACGCTAACTTCGACGAGGACTTCAACCTCATCACAACTCCCGTTGACTTCCAGGTAGAGCTCTTCTACGAAGGTCACGCTAACAACAAGATCGAGCTTGACCTTGGTTGGACAACAACTCCCGAGTTCGTTGCAGGCACAAGCCTCTCCGATCCCGGCAGACAGGAATACCACTACTTCTACAGAGCAACTGAGGACGGTGTTCTTAACGTTTCTACAATTGGAAACATCGCAGTTACTATCAACGGTCTCTCCGTTGTAGGCGGCGGTCAGGTTAACGCAGACGACATCGTTGAGATAGTTGTTTACGCTGACTTCGACGAGGACTTCAACCTCATCACAACTCCCGTTGACTTCCAGGTAGAACTCTACTATGCAGGTCACGCTAACAACAAGATCGAGCTTGATCTTGGTTGGACAACAACTCCCGAGTTCGTTGCAGGCACAAGCCTTGCAGATCCCGGCAGACAGGAATACCACTACTTCTACAGAGTAACTGAGGACGGTATCCTCAACGTTACTGTAGCTGACAACCTTTCCGTTTCCGTTAACGGTCTTTACGTTATCGGTGGCGCAACCGTTAAGGCTAACGACATCGTTGAGATAGTTGTTGGCGCTACATTTGATGATGAGATGAACCTCATCACAACTCCCGTTGACTTCCAGGTAGAGCTTTTCTACGAAGGTCACGCTAACAACAAGATCGAGCTTGATCTTGGTTGGACAACAACTCCCGAGTTCGTTGCAGGCACAAGCCTTGCAGATCCCGGCAGACAGGAATACCACTACTTCTACAGAGCAACTGTTGATGGTAAGTTCATCATCACAGAGGCTGACAACATTTCCATCATGGTAAATGGTGAATCTGCAGAAAACGGTGTTGAAGTAGTAGCAGACGATGTAATCGAAATCATCGTTTACGCTACATTTGATGACGAATGGAACCTCATCACAGACGGTTTCTCATTCCAGACAGCAATCGCTATCAGCGGCTCCGAAGGTAACCCCTTCGAGCTCGCTCTTGGCGAGACAACAACTCCTGAGTTCGTTGCAGGCACAAGCCTTGCAGATCCCGGTGTTCAGAGATACTACTATACTTACACTGTTGTAGATGAATATGTAATCTTCTCCGCTACAGATGCAGAGAACATTGCAGTCCTTCTCAATGGCGTATATTCCGAAACAAATTCCGTTGCAGCTGAGGCTGGCGACGTTATCACAGTAGTCGTAGACGCTATCTTCGATGAAAACTGGACAATGGTAACAGATGGCTTCACATTTGAAACATCTATTGCAAACAACTGCGATCACAGCACAACAGCTGTTATCCCTGCAGTAGCTCCTACTTGCACAGAGACAGGTCTTACAGAAGGTTCTAAGTGCGCAGTTTGCGGTGAGATCCTTGTAGCTCAGACAGAAGTTGCAGCTCTCGGTCACACCGAAGAAGCAATCCCCGCAGTTGATCCTGATTGTGTAAACACAGGTCTTACAGCAGGTGTAAAGTGCGCAGTTTGCGGTGAGATCCTCACAGCTCAGGAAGAAATTGCAGCTCTCGGTCACACCGAAGAAGCAATCCCCGCAGTTGATCCTGATTGTGTAAACACAGGTCTTACAGCAGGTGTAAAGTGCACAGTTTGCGGTGAGATCCTCACAGCTCAGGAAGAAATTCCCGCTCTCGGTCACACAGAAGTAGCTATTGGCGAAGCTAAGGACGCTACTTGTACAGATGCAGGTATCACAGCAGGCGTTAAGTGCGACGTTTGCGGTGAGATCATCGAAGCTCAGGAAGAAATTCCCGCTCTCGGTCACACAGAAGTAGCTATTGGCGAAGCTAAGGATGCTACTTGTACTGAAACAGGTATCACAGCAGGCGTTAAGTGCGACGTTTGCGGTGAGATCATCGAAGCCCAGAAAGAAATTCCCGTAGCTGATCACACTGAGGAAATTATTCCCGGAGTTGACGCTACTTGTACAACCACAGGTCTTACAGCAGGTGTAAAGTGCGCAGTTTGCGGTGAGATCCTCACAGCTCAGGAAGAGATCCCCGCAGGTGATCACGTAGAAGTAGTAATTCCCGGTAAGGCAGCTACTTGTACTGAAACAGGTCTCACAGACGGCGCAGTTTGCGAGGTTTGCGGCGAAACACTCACAGAGCAGGAAATAATTCCTACTACAGATCACACTGAAGTTGTAGTTCCCGGTAAGGCAGCTACTTGTACTGAAACAGGTCTCACAGACGGCGCTATTTGCGACGTTTGCGGCGAGACACTCACAGAGCAGGAAATAATTCCTACTACAGATCACACCGAGGAAGCTGTTCCCGGAATTGCACCTGATTGTGTAAACACAGGTCTTACAGACGGAGTAAAGTGCTCTGTTTGCGGTGAGATCCTCACAGCTCAGGAAGAAATTGCAGCTCTCGGTCACACAGAAGTAGCTATTGGCGAAGCTAAGGATGCTACTTGTACTGAAACAGGTATCACAGCAGGCGTTAAGTGCGACGTTTGCGGTGAGATCCTCACAGCTCAGGAAGAAATTCCTACAATAGATCACACATACGCAGGCGACTGCGACACAGACTGTAATGTTTGTGGCGAAACAAGAGAAGCAATCGCTGATCACGCTTGGGACTCCGACTCCTGCACAGCAGAGTGCACAGAGTGTGGCGCTGTCAAGGAAGGCACACATACTCTCGCACACGGTAAGTGCACAGTATGTCTCGCAACCGACCCCGATTACGACGGTCTTGGCATTATGAACTTCCAGGATGCTTATGACTACTTTGATGAAGCAACCGGCGACTACTATTTTGACGGTGAGTCCGCAGATGACGCTGTAAGCAAAGACGGTTTCGCAATGCCCGGTATGAGCGCAAACGCTTGGTCTCTTGTTCCCGGCGCTGTAGGTCACTATACTAAGTCCGGTGCTGCTGAAGGTTACACATGGGACGGCGTAGCTCCCGTTCAGGTCGCTACTAACGCAGCAAGACTTGACATCAACTTCTTCGGTTGGGTTAAGTTCGGTGAGGTTTACACTCTTGACACATTCGGTGTATTCTTCAACGATATCGAGTCTACCGATGAGATCATCTGGAACTCCAGCCCCGAATCTGCTAACCACCTTGACATGTACAATGGTACAGGTGCTCTTGCTGCCGCAGGCATGTCCAGTGATATTATCGCCGCATTTGGTCCTAACGCAAGAAGATACTGCATCAACCTCTATACTCAGACAACTCTTTGGAACACCCTTAAGACACAGGTTGGCGTACACACAATGCACATCGTAGCTAAGATGAGCGACGGTACACTTATCGTTGTTGCAGACTTCGACATTGAGATCGTTGAACACGAGTGCTCCTTCCCTGCTGACGGTACTCAGGGTGTAGGAACAGTAACTGCTCCCACATGTACAAAGGAGGGCTACACAACAGTTGGTTGTGACTACTCAAAGGCTCTTTGCCCCAACACAACAATTATCAACCACACCGAAGCTCTCGGTCACGAGCCTGTTGACGAGTGGACATTCGTTGATGGTGCACACTACAAGAAGTGCGTAAGAAACTGCGGTTACAGATTTGAAGAAGCAGCATGCGAAGGCGCTGACGGCTCTCACTGCGATACATGCGGTAGCCTCTACGCTTGCGCACACGAGTACATCGTAGACGCAGCAGACGGTTCCTTCAGATGTATCGGCGGATGCGGCGCAGTTAAGTACGCAGCTCCCACGACCTTTATCACAGGTGAAGACCTTGTTAACAACTACAACTCCGGCGGATTTGGCGCAGGTGCTGATTCCTTCAAGGATCTTGGTGACTGGGGATCCGGTTACATAGTTGGTGCAGGTACAAATGCCGGTGAAATCACAGCGTCTTGGGCTGGCTTCCACGGCAAGTATGTAGCTATCGTTTACAAGGCTACAGAGGCTAACCAGATCTGGTGGTGTCACTACAATCCCTCCGGCTCCGATAACGGCTCTGCACAGCATGCTGCAGCTTCGCTCAGCTACGAGCAGTCCAACTTCAGAGTTGCTGCATTCTCTGCCGCTTATGCTATGCACGGTAGAGTTGATATCAGATTCAACATCAACGGCAGCTCAGAGTGTGAAACAGAGATTGCTTACATTGCAACATTCAGTGACATAAACGAATGGATTGCATACGTAAACGACCCTGCAACATACGTTTGTCCTACAACAGTTGAATGATCAAAAATTTATTGATATAATATATTATTGACAATATAAAATAGCAATAAATTACCCCCACCGAGAAATCGGTGGGGGTTGATTTTTAAAAATTACAACAAGAAAAACAGGGCATGTAAAGCCCTGTTTTCTTCATTGTTATTATATTAATACTCTGCGTTTCCTACTGTTCTGGGATAAGGAAGAACATCTCGGATATTTGAAACACCCGTGAGGTACATAATGATTCTCTCAAATCCGAGACCGTAGCCTGCGTGCTTTGTACCGCCGTATCTGCGAAGGTTGACGTACCACCAGTAGTCCTCCTCCTTGAGGTCGCACTCTGCCATACGGGAAAGAAGCACGTCGAGTCTTTCCTCTCTCTGCGAGCCGCCGATTATCTCACCAACGCCGGGAACGAGAAGGTCCATAGCTGCGACAGTCTTTTGGTCGTCGTTAAGTCTCATATAGAACGCCTTTATCTGCTTGGGATAGTCGATTACAAACACGGGACACTTGAACACCTGCTCCGTAAGGTATCTTTCGTGCTCGGTCTGAAGATCGATTCCCCATTCAACGGGATACTTGAAGTCCGCGCCGCTGTTTTTGAGTATCTCGACCGCCTCGGTGTAGGTCACCTTCTTATAATCACTCTGCGACAGAGTTGTAAGACGGTTCATAAGATCTTTATCAACGAACTTGTTGAGGAACTCAAGCTCCTGAGGACAAGCCTTCATTACGTGCTTGATGATAGCCTGGATCATATCCCACGCAAGCTGCATGTTGTCGTTAAGATCAGCAAATGCGATCTCGGGCTCGATCATCCAGAACTCTGCCGCATGACGCGCGGTGTTGGAGTTCTCAGCTCTGAAGGTAGGTCCAAAGGTGTAGATGTTACCGAACGCCATAGCGTAAGTCTCACCCTCAAGCTGTCCCGATACTGTGAGATTTGCGGATTTACCAAAGAAATCTTGCGTAAAGTCAACCTCTCCGTCCTCGGTCAAGGGAGGGTTTTTCATGTCAAGAGTGGTTACTCTGAACATTTCCCCCGCGCCCTCGCAGTCAGATGCAGTGATAAGAGGTGTGTGAACATAGACGAATCCGCGGTCGTTAAAGAACTTATGGATCGCAAACGCCGCCTCGCTTCTTATTCTGAATACTGCGGAGAAAAGGTTTGTTCTGGGACGAAGATACGCCTGCTCGCGCAAGAACTCAACCGAGTGACGCTTGGGCTGAAGCGGATAGTCAGGTGTACTAGTTCCCTCTACCGCGATCTTTGTTGCCTTAAGCTCAAAGGGCTGCTTTGCCTCGGGTGTCAAGGTCAGAATTCCCGTAACAACAAGAGACGCGCCCACATTCTGCGATGCGATCTCGTCGTAATTATCTACTATATCTCTTTCAAAAACCACCTGCACACTCTTAAAGCACGAGCCGTCGTTGAGGTCAATAAATCCAAATGCTTTGCTGTCACGGAGGTTTCTTACCCAGCCGCCGACAACTATTTCTTTTCCGCCGAATACTTCACAGTCGGCGTAGATATCTTTTATAAGAATTCTCTTCATAATAATATAAATTCCTTCTGTTTTGAGATTAACATTATTATTATACAATGCTTTATGAAAAAAATCAAGACATTTTTTCAACTTATAGGGCAAATCATTCTTTTTTTGCGGGAATTTGGCAAAAACACTTGAAAAACAAGCAGACGTGTGATAAAATATAAGATAAAGCGGTATTAAATACCATATAAAATTATAGGCGGTATTAGTTTATGGATTATAAAGAGCTTGATAACATACTTTCGGATGCGGTAAACGATTCGGAGCTTTGCTGCGACGACATACCCTCTATCGCGCTCTACCTTGACCAGATAGTAAATCTTATTTCAGCAAAATCTCATGAGGGCGCGCCCAGATTTTACGACCGAACTCTTACCAAAACAATGGTCAACAACTACTCAAAGGCAGGCATGATAACCCCCATCACGGGAAAGAAGTACTCCAAAGAGCAGATAGTTCAGATGCTCATGATAAACTCGCTTAAAAACACATTTTCCATATCCGAGATCAAGGGCGCTATGGATGCCTTTTACGCCATTGACGGCGTTGACGGTGACACTTTGATGGAAGTGTACGATAGCTATATTGAGCTTCGTCACAAGGCTAAAGTAGCTTGCACTGAATCCACAAAAAGCATGATAGAGCTGAACGATTTCAATATTGAAAATAAAATCGATTACCTTAAAGCCGTTCTCGGTGTTGTCGCTATGGCAGATTATTTTAACTGTATCGCTCATGCCATGCTCGAAAACATCCTTCCGCAGAAAGCTGCCGATGAGGAAACTGACGAGTATGAAGTTCCAAAGCAGATAGAACGCGAAGTTAAAAAAGGGGCAAAAGCGGTCAAAAAAGAAGCAAAAAAGGAATACAAGGCTCAAAAAAAGTCTGACAGTACAAAAAATGACAAGCCCCCTGTGCCCTCTACCGACGCAAGCATTGAAGATGAACTTTCTTTGATAGAGGCAGAGGTCGATCGCGCCCTCAGATCCGATCAGGCTTCAACGGAGGATTGAACGTGGCGCAGAACATAAGAGAAATTTCAACAGAGGCTCTTGCTTATCTCGGAGATGGCGTAATAGAGCTCAAGGTCAGAAAAATGCTTGTGGATCAAGGATTGTCACATTCGGGATCGCTAAATAAGGAATCCCTCAAATACGTAAAGGCAAGCTCCCAGGCGCAGGCTATGCAAAAAATACTCCCGCTTTTGGACGGGCAGGAGGAATCTATATTCAAGCGCGGCAGAAACATGTCGGGCGGAAACGTGCCAAAAAGCTCCACCACGGCGGAGTACAGAACCGCTACGGGAATGGAAGTCTTGTTCGGCTATCTTCACATGTGCGAAAAATATGACCGCATAGACGAGTTGTTTTTAAAAGCATATGCTCAGGACACAGAATAAACATTTGAAAGGAAATACACATGAGTACAAAAATCAAGATCACAGTATCAAACTTCGGCTCTATGACAGCCGAGCTCTATCCCGACAAGGCTCCCGCTACGGTAGAGAACTTCATCAAACTGGCTAAAGAGGGATTTTTCAACGGTCTTATTTTCCACCGAGTAATAAAGGGATTTATGATCCAAGGCGGCGGCTTCACCTCGGAATTTGAAGAAAAAAGAGCTCAATCCATAAAGGGAGAGTTCATTTCCAACGGATTTATGTCCAATAATCTCAAGCACACTCGCGGTGTCCTCTCCATGGCGCGCACATCTGCTCCCAACTCCGCGTCCTCGCAGTTTTTCATCATGCACATGGATGCTCCGCACCTTGACGGCGCGTACGCAGGATTCGGAAAGGTTATCGAGGGAATTGAAATAGTTGACATGATAGCAAGCGTCAAGACCGGCTCCTGGGGTTGGTATGAGGACGTTCCCAAAACTCCCGTAGTTATTGAAAATATTGAAGTTATTGAGGAATAATAAAATCAAAAAAGCACGGGAATCCGTGCTTTTTTGATTATTCAAACGCCAGCTTTATTCCAAGCTGATTGATTTTCTCACAATATTCCTTAACTCTGTCGGGGCGGTATTCGGCAATTCTGTGGCCGTCAAAGCCCACGCTGAGCCTGACGCCCGATTCTCTGATTATCGCTTGTTGTTCATCGTCCTCAAAGAACTTAAGCATATAAGGATGTTCTCTGTACCTGTGTATGCTATCGTAGCTTACGTTCATCTCCCAGAATATCCCTTGCTCTGCCATTCTTTTAAAGTAATCATACGGCTTTTCTCCTATGCTCTCAATAAATGCGAACATATCCGTGTGGGCAATTCCCACCGCACCGCAGCCGAGACGCTCCGCGTATGAAAATATATCACCGCGCGTGACGGTCGAGCCCGCCATGTCCAGGTTTTCCACAAGACAATAGTCAAAAAATGAGATATCGGCGCTCTGTGGGAGCGCCGTTCTCTTTTGAGTTGTGTGTGTACAGACCTCTATTCCGCGAAGTATGCGTATTCTATCCGCGTACTTTTCGGCAATAAGATTGATGTGGTCAAAGTAACGGATAAGGGTTCGGTAGTAATCCTGTCCCAAATCACCGTTGTCACAAAAAACATCCCAACGGGCATTGCCTATTCCGTGACTGTGATCGCATATTCCGAGCAGCTCAATACCACCCGCGATCGCGCCCTCCGCTACATCCTCCGGTCTGTCAGATCCGCAAAAGGAATAATACGTGTGACTGTGAAGGTCCTGTATCATTTCTCAGATCAGTCAGAAACAACCTCTACGGATACGTCTCCGTCGGACTCCTCAAGAAAATCAAGGTCATCATCTTCTCTGGAGAAGCGAGCCTTAAGTCTTGCAATGATGTCATTGTTGAACTTTTTCTTGAGAACAGTGTAAACAACAAATCCAACGATAACAGCGCCAAGAATGGATGCTGTTACAATAAAGAGTACTTTCCAGAAGTTCTTCTTCTTTTCGAGCTCAATTCTCTTTGCAAAGATCTTGTCGTAAGCTCTGTCTTTGAGTTCTGTCATTCTTTCCATAAGTGCGTTTTTCATAATTTTTTCCTCCGTTATTTATGATATGATTTAGTTTTTTAAACTGTGTATGGGTGCAGGGATTCTTCCTCCTCTGCCTATAAAGCGCGCGGGAGAGTACTTGTTTATATCCATTATGGGTGCGCGACCGAGAAGTCCGCCGTAATCGATGCAGTCTCCTACTCCCTTGCCGTACGCGGGAATAACTCTTACCGCCGTGGTCTTTGTGTTTACCACGCCTATCGCTATCTCGTCGGCAATAATTCCACAGATGACGTTCTCGTCTGTATCTCCGGGAATTGCTATCATGTCAAGTCCCACAGAGCAAACTGCCGTCATAGCTTCGAGCTTTTCGAGTGTCAGAGCGCCGCGCTCTACCGCCGCTATCATGCCTGCATCCTCGGATACGGGAATGAACGCTCCCGAAAGACCGCCTACGTGGCTGGAAGCCATTACTCCACCCTTCTTTACAGCATCGTTAAGCATGGCAAGCGCTGCCGTAGTTCCGTGACAGCCGCAGGATTCAAGTCCCATGTTTTCAAGTATGTGCGCCACGCTGTCACCTACCGCGGGAGTGGGTGCAAGTGACAGGTCAACTATTCCGAACGGAACATCAAGCCTTCTTGATGCTTCGCTTGCAACAAGCTGTCCTACTCTTGTTATCTTAAACGCCGTTTTCTTGATTATATCCGCAAGTTCTGAAAGGTCGCAATCGCCGGCTCTCTGTATAGCAGAGCTTACAACACCGGGTCCGGAGACTCCTACGTTTATTACACATTCATCCTCGCCGACGCCGTGGAACGCTCCCGCCATAAACGGATTATCCTCCGGCACGTTAGCAAACACAACAAGCTTTGCGCATCCGATAGAATCTCTGTCTTTTGTAAGATACGCCGCGCGCTTGACTGCTTGTCCCATGAGACGAATAGCGTCCATGTTAACTCCCGCCTTCGTAGAAGCTACGTTTACGGACGAACAAACAAAATCTGTCTGTGCAAGTGCCTCGGGAATTACCGAAATAAGGTTCTGTGCGCCCTTGGTCATTCCCTTCTGTACAAGTGCCGAAAAACCTCCGATAAAGTTAATACCGAGAGTTTTTGCCGCACGGTCGAGCGTCTCGGCAACCTTTATATATCCCTCCGGGGAAATATTTCCGCCCACAAGAGATATGGGAGTTACAGAAACTCTCTTATTTACTATCGGAATACCGTATTCCTTTTCAATATTGCAACCCGTCTGCACAAGATCTTGAGCGCGAGTGGTGATTTTATCATATATTTTTTCGCAAAGTCTGTCCTCGTCCTCGCTCACACAGTCGTAAAGCGAAATACCCATGGTAATAGTGCGTATGTCGAGGTTTTCCTCGCGGATCATATTTATAGTTTCGAGTATATCTTTAGTATTGACCATTTTTGTGCCCGTTTCTCAGATATGATGCATTGTGTTGAAAATATCCTCGTGCATTACGTGAATATCCAGCCCTTTTTTCTGTCCGACCTCGGACATTTTGTCAACAAAATCCGCAAAGGGTATGCTGAGGGTGTCAATATCTGCAAGCATTATCATCGCAAAATAATCGGAAAGCACGCTCTGGGAAATATCCACGATATTAGCTCCAAACTGTGCGCATTCGGTAGCGACCTTTGCTATAATGCCAACCGAGTCCTTTCCTGTAACTGTAATTACTGCTTTCATTGGGGTATCCTCTAATCTTTATAGTTACCGCATTATACGGTTTAATTTATTATACTACACAAAAAGAGAAATATCAAGAGAATTTTATTATTTTTTTACAGTTTTTTGTTTTCCAAGATTGAAAAAATCGACTTTCTGTGTTATAATTAGGTTGCGTTGCGGTTTGAGTGCCACCGTTAGGCTTGCTAAAAGGCAAATCAGATCGTGGGAAAGGAGATATATGGCTGACGGAACGTTTGAGTTTATAGTCAAACAGCAGAACGGCGGAAAGCTTATGGGACGTAAAATACTGTTGATATCGCTGTACATTATGTTTCCGTTGTTCGCGGCATTGTTAACAATAGTGTTTTTTGCGGGCTCCGGGCTTTTTATCCCCGCGTGTATCGTTTTGGTCGTTGTGGAATGGTTGCTTATATTCCTGACATGGCGGTTTATGAATGTGGAATATGAATGCGCTATATATTCAGGTACGATCATAATCTCGACTATAACCGCAAAAAGTCATCGCAAGCTTTCATTTGAGCGCGACCTGAAGAACTTTTCCGAGATAGGACTGTTCACTTACGAGGCATCCGAGCGCATGCAGAATGAGGCTCTGCACAATGAATATGTATTCATCTCTTCTCTTGATTCCGAAAACATATATTACGGCAGATTCTCCGAGGGCGAGGATAACTGCATTCTGTACTTTGAAACCTCTCCCGAAGCCTTCGCGCACATCAAAAAAATCAACCCCTCTGCCGTAAGGCAATCAGAAATTCAACAGAAAAGGAGTATGCTAAATGAAAAAGCAACCTGAAATCACAATCCGTATATCCGAGGACCTGCTCCGCAAGTTCCTTTATATTTCCGAAGCAGAGGGCAGAACTCCCAACAATCAATTTTTGTTCATGCTCAGAAATAATATTCAATATTTTGAAAGAACAAAGGGAAAGTTCAATTCACAAAAGCTTTCGTCAATGGATATTTCCGAATACGTTTGCGAAGAAGATGAATGATTTTAAAAAACAAGTTGACAAAACCGTTTAAATGTGTTAAAATTATGCAAATGATTCCTTGTGAGGGAGTAGCAGGCGCGAAAGCGTTGCAAGTCAACAATCACCGGCTCGTATGAGCTTGGCTTGCATTAAATTGCCAGACTCATACTATACCTGTAAAGTTATATTATGAGAACACATAAAACTCGAGTATGGCTTTACAGTCATACTCTTTTTATTTTAAATTTGGAGGAAAAAACATGGACTTCTTAAAAGAACTGGGCTTTTTGGCAGAAGGCGTTTCCGCGGTTGACTGGAAAATGGTCGCCATGTGGATAATCGGTGCTGTACTGATATTTCTTGCCATCAAAAAAGATATGGAGCCCGCGCTCCTGCTCCCCATGGGATTTGGCGCAATACTCGTAAATCTCCCCTTCTCTGCAGTTGCGGCTGAAGGAGAAGGAATAATTGCCCAGCTGTTCAAGGTGGGCATTGAAGCGGGAGAGGCGATGCCACTGCTTTTGTTCATCGGTATCGGTGCAATGATAGATTTCGGCCCGCTGCTTGCTAATCCCAAGCTCTTTATTCTCGGCGGCGCGGCACAGTTCGGTATATTCATCACCATGATACTTGCGGCAATGATAGGCTTCCCCACAAACGACGCGGCTTCAATCGCGATCATCGGTGCGGCAGACGGTCCTACGTCCATCATGGTAGCTCAAAGACTTATGTCAAATTACGTTGGTCCTATCATGGTCGTTGCGTACTCATACATGGCGCTGGTTCCTATCGTTCAGCCCGCTGTGATCAAGGCATGCACAACTAAAAAAGAACGTCAGATAAGAATGCAGTACAACGCAAAACAGGTACCCAAGGCACTTAAGATAATATTCCCCATCGCGGTTTCCATCGTTGCGGGACTTATCGCCCCCGGCTCGCTCTCACTTGTCGGAATGCTCATGTTCGGTAACCTGCTCCGTGAATGTACCGTCCTCGGCTCTCTTTCCGAAACGGCACAGTCCTCATTCTCTAATATCATTACTCTCTTGCTCGGCCTTACTATTTCTTTCCAGATGAAGGCGGCTGCATTTATCAGAATCGAAACACTTATTATCATGGGACTTGGTCTGTTTGCATTCGTATTCGATACCTTCGGCGGCATTATGTGCGCAAAAATAATGAACCTTTTCTCCAAGAACAAGATAAACCCAATGGTAGGCGCGGCAGGTATCTCCGCATTCCCCATGGCTTCACGTGTAGTTGAGAAAATGGGAATAAAGGAAGACCCCTGCAACCATCTTCTTATGCATGCGGCAGGCGCTAACGTTTCCGGTCAGATAGCCTCGGCAATAGTAGGCGGACTTATCATCGGATTTATAGCAGGTTAAAGGAGGACAAATTATGCAGTTATATAATTTTTTCAGCATGCTTTATATCAGCACCGTCGGCAAAATAATCGAAAACCTCTCCCCCATGAATTGGGACACCATAAAAACATCTCTTAACGTACTCTGGAAGGGCATGCTTGCCATCTTTGTGGTTATATTCATAATCATCATAATTGTAAAGCTGATCCAAAAAATAATCACCGCGATGCTCACCCCTCCCAAAGATGAGAAATAAACAAAAAATCCACCCCGTGGGGTGGATTTTTGCTTTTATTTTTTATTTCAGCGGATTCTGTCCGGGATTTGCGGGTTTGAGTGTAGGTTCTTTTTTCTCGGTATCGCCTTCCTTTGGCGCATCTGCAGTATCATCATAACGGTATGCCCAAACGTGATTTCCGCTTGTTATCTTACCAAAAAGATATTTCATTGAAGCGGATTCGTTCATTATAAGAAGCTTTCCGTCCTTATAAACCAATTCTTCTGCCATCGGAGGCGCTGTTATTGTCGCGTCAAGGCACGAGCTGTCAATATAGCGCACGCGGATATTCTCATCGTTTATCGTAAGTATCTTCTCATCGGGATCGCTCCACTTTGAACGATCAAGATCGTAAACGTACAGATTGCTGGGATTAAGTCCCCATGAGGTTGAGAGAATAAGTCTGCCCTGAGAATCAAACGCCATGCCCTGAACCTGACCGCGAGTGGACATTACGTAATCGGGGGTAGAACTTGCGGGTTTTCCGTTTTTGCCAAGCGCATAAACTGCCATAAGCGCCGTGTTCTTATCGCCCTTGGGTGTAGTTATGTGATGATCCTTGGGTGTTTCATAATCTTTTTCGATATAGAATTCGCCTGTATAAAGAGTATTTCCTCTGACATAAACATACGCAGAGCTGAGGCAGACCTCAAATTCATCGCACGCAGTAGCCACTCCGTCTCCGTCCAGCACATCCGATGTTTTAAACATCATAATGCTGTTATCGGACGATGCGGTAACGTATATATATTCTCCGCCGAATGAAACTCCGCCAACATGTTCGGTACAGTCTGAGCCATCCTTTTCCCTGAGTTCTGCATATCTACTGCTACCGTTGCCATCAAAAATGTATATTCTTGACGCAGAGCCGTCCTTCATGTATCCGCTGTATATGTACAGCCCCATGTCCTCGGAATAGTCAAATCCCTGTTGCACTGCTCCGGACCACAGTCCGGGGATTTCAAATGCCTTCTCGGCGTTTTTGTAAAATTCCCTGTACTTTACGCGGTCATATATGGAAAATCCGCTGACTGCCAAAAGCACAAGCGCGAGTACAGCTGCCAAAACGGCAAGTATGATCTTTGTTACTTTCTTCATTTTTTATTCCGTCTTTCATAAACTTACGCAAATAATCCTACGCCGGAAATCATTATAACATACTCTATCAAACTTGTCAAGGTAACGTCACACCTTGTTGTAAATTTGTCAATAGCGGAATAAAAATCCTTGTTTTTTAATTTCCCTATCAGTATAATAATTCAAAAACGAACAAATAATAACATCGGACAAGTTTCCAACAAAGAAATTTTTATATAAAACACAGAAAGGCCTACAGATATATGAAAGCTACAGGAATAGTCAGGCGTATCGACGACCTCGGCCGTGTCGTCATACCCAAGGAAATAAGAAGAACAATGCGAATCCGCGAGGGCGACCCGTTGGAAATATTCACCGACCGCGACGGCGAGGTCATATTCAAAAAATATTCTCCCATAGGAGAGCTCACCTCATTTGCCTCACAATATTGCGAAACCCTGCACAAGACATGCGGTCTATCCGTGATAGTATGCGACAGAGACTCTGTTGTTTCCTGCGCCGGTGTGCCAAAAAAAGAATATTTGGACAAGTCTCTTTCCGAGGAGCTTGAAAGCGTTATGGAGGGCAGATCCCTTTATACAAAACAGGAACACGGTGCAAAAATGCATGCGATTTCGGATGGTGGAAGCCACTACGTAAGCTCCGCCATGCCTATAATCAGCGGTGGCGATATTATCGGTTGCGTCGCAGCGCTTTGCGAGAACGAAAAAGAGACCTCTCCCGATGCGCTTGAGTGCAAACTCATACAGACCGCGGCATCTTTTTTGGGCAGACAGCTTGAGGATTAATTATACGGCAGATGCGGATATACCGCATCTGTCATTTTTGTTTTTTAATCTTTAGTTTGGTTATTTTTGTTGATTTTTTGAAGTTTTTTTCGTGCAAAATGCATAACAAAATATTTCTAAATCTATTGCATTTTGTGCCATAATATGTTATAATACTTTAAAATGTGAAAGTAGTAGTTTCACATTTGTTTACCACTCGAACAACGGTTCGACACAAAGAAAGGCGCTAGCATTATGGTTAAGGTCAACGACAAATTTTCCGCGTTAAATGGAACACTTACAGACCCCAGAACAAGACGTTACCTTGTTCCCAAGAAAATCGTACTTACAAAAGGAGACGTAACTAACACCGAAACTCTCCTTCAAGAAAAAACAAATCAGATAACACTGGATCCCGGACACGGATGCGTTTTGAAAAACCATCCATTCAAGCCTCATGCGGCTATTTTAGTTGACTTCGGAATAGAGTTCCCCGGCAGCATGCGTCTTATGGTATGGAACGTTAAGGGCAAGCACGGCAGAGCAAACATTCTCGTTCGTTTTGGTGAGAGCGTGAGCGAAGCGATGACCCCTATCCGTAAGAACAATACAACTAACGACCACGCGATCCGCGACCGTATAATCAACGTTGGCTTCCTTTCATCCACCGAAACTAATGAATCCGGATACCGTTTTGCATACATAGAGCTTCTTGAACCTAACGGAATAGTTGAATTCAAGGCAATCCAAGGCGTATTCACATACCTTGATCTTGAATACAAGGGCTCGTTCAAGTGTAATGACGAAAAGATAAACCGCATATGGGATACTGCCGCATATACAGCGCACGTAAATATGCAGGAATACCTCTGGGACGGCATAAAGCGCGACAGACTTGTCTGGATAGGAGATATGCATACAGAAGTGCGTTCCATTCTTGCAACATTCGGCAACCATGACGTTATCCGCCGTTCTCTCGATCTTGTACGCGACGAAACACCCGTAGGAAAATGGATGAACGGTATGTCATCCTATTCTATCTGGTGGCTTCTTATCCACAATGACCTTTACAGAACCACAGGCGATATCGCTTATCTCACCGAACAAAAGGAATACCTTACAGGACTTTTGGATATTCTTGCGGATTGCGTTGATGAGAACGGTGTTGAGCACATGCCTCCGGACAGATTCATAGACTGGCCCAACAGATACAACGATCCCGCAGTACACGCAGGTCTTCAGGGACTTCTTAAAATGGCTCTCGATGACGGCGCAGAGCTCCTCGAAATTCTCGGAGAAAACACGGTGGCAGATAAGTGTGCCGCCGCGGCGAAGAGAATGTACAACCACGTTCCGGACTGTAACGGTTCAAAGCAAGCCGCTTCTCTGCTCATTCTTTCAGAAATAGGCGATGCTCAGAAGCTCAATGATGAAGTTATTACTCCCGGCGGAGCTGAAAACTACTCAACATTTTTTGGATATTATCTGCTTGCCGCAAAAGCATTGGCGGGCGACTTGACCGGCGCTCTCCGTGATATGAAGGAATATTGGGGCGGCATGCTCGACATGGGCGCAACAACATTCTGGGAAGATTTCCACACCTCGTGGCTTGAAAACGCGGCTCCCATCGATCAGCCTGTTCCGAAGGGCAAAATCGATATACACGGGGCATACGGCGATTTCTGCTATAAGAACTTCCGCCACTCCCTCTGTCACGGCTGGGCATCAGGTCCCTGTCCCTTCCTTACGTTCTACGTATTGGGTATCAAGTGTCTTGCTCACAACATTTACAGAATCACTCCTGACCTTGGCGACTTGGAATGGGCAGAGGGTACTTACCCTACTTCCCACGGCATAATCAAGGTCTCCGCAAGGAAGGTGAACGGCGAGACTGTCGTTGATATCGACGCTCCCGACGAGATCGTTGTACTTACTGAATAATTCAACTTTCAAAAATTGATAATCCAAAAAATCCAAGCTTAAATCCACAAATCTATAAGGAGGCACTATGCAGATAGTAATTATCGGAAACGGATCGGTAGGCGATTCTCTTATTTCGTCCATATGCGGCGAAGGTCATAACGTAACAGTAATTGATGAAGATGCCACCCTCGTTGACGAAGTCGTAAATAAATACGACGTATTTGGAATAGTTGGCAACGGTGCCTCCGTAGATATTCAAAAACAGGCAGGTGTTCAAAATTGCGACGTGCTCATTTCCGTCGCTACCGAGGATGAACTCAACATGCTCTGCTGTATGATAGGAAAGAGACTTGGCGCGGCTCACGCTATCGCGAGAGTGCGCAATCCTCAATATCTGAGGCAAACCGACTTTATGTGCGAGGAGCTTGGAATAGACCTTATCGTAAACCCTGAATATGAGGCGGCGCGCGAAGCGGCACGTATTATTCGTTTTCCTGTTGCCATGAAGCTTGATAAATTTGCAAAGGGACAGGTCGAGATCGTCGAGATCCATATACATGACGGTCACCCCCTGGTAGGGCAAAAGCTTTTAGATCTCCGTTCCAAATACTCCACAAACGTACTTATTTGCGCCGTTTCACACGGTGACGACGTAGTTATTCCGGGGGGAGATTATGTTATCCGAGCCGGCGACATTGTGTCCATCACGGCATCTCGTAAGGATATCTCGGACTTTTTCGTAAAGCTCGGAATAATCGTTAAAAAGTTCCGCAGCATATTCATAATCGGCGGAAACAACATTTCAAGATATCTTGCGGACATGCTCTCCAGCGGGGGATTTTCGATAAAGATAGTCGAGCAAAACCTCGCAGTATGCCATGAGCTTGCTGAGCTTTTCCCTAAGGCAGAGATAATTTGCGGTAACGCCGCAGATCCCGATCTTCTTACCGAGGAAGGCATCGATGACGCAGATGCTTGCGTAGCTATGACGACGGACGACAAAAACAACATAATCATATCTATGTTCGCAAAAACAAGAGGTGTTGACAAGGTCATCGCCAGAGTTTCAGCTGCATCATTCGGCAAGCTTTCGGGATCGGCGGGAATCGATTCCGATATCAATCCAAAATATATTACCGCCGCAAACGTTATAAGATACGTCAGAGGTCTTGCCAATCTTAAGGAAAACTCATCGCAGAGCACGATCAAAACCCTTTATAAGCTCGCAGACAATAAGATCGAAGCATTGGAATTTGACGTTGGAAAAGATTTTCTCGGTCTCAGTATTCCCCTTCGCTCGATAAAGCTTAAAAGCAACCTCCTCATCGCGGCTATCATACGCGACGGCGCGGTAATATATCCCCACGGTCAGACTACTCTTGAGGTAGGGGACAGTGTCATAGTCATCACCAACAACAAACACATGAACACGCTTGACGATATTCTTGCGTAAGAGGTGAGCTATGAATTTCAAAATGATAAAATACATCACCGGTCAGCTGCTACTCGCAGAGGGGGCATTAATGCTGCTCCCCTTGGCGGTATCACTTATGTACGGTGAATTTTCAAGCATATGGGCTTTCATAATACCCATAGCGGCTCTGCTTATTTTGGGCCTTCTTATGGTATTGTTCAAACCCGAAAACACAACATTAGGCGTAAAGGAAGGCTTCGTAACGGTAGGACTGTCTTGGATAGTTCTGTCGCTTTTCGGTGCGCTTCCCTTTGTCATTTCAGGACTTATTCCTAACTATCTTGACGCCTTTTTTGAAACCGTATCGGGATTTACCACCACAGGCTCAAGCATTTTGTCGCCATCGGATTTTGGAACGCCGTGGCTTGAAGGACTCCGCGGAATATTCTTTTGGAGAAGCTTCACAAACTGGATAGGCGGTATGGGTGTTCTTGTGTTTGTATTGGCAGTAATGCCCCAGCAAGATATGAAATCATCTCGACTTGTGCACGTTATGCGCGCAGAGATGCCCGGTCCGAAAATTGACAAGATAGTTCCTACAATTAAGAAGACCGCAAGCATCATGTACGGCATTTATATCGTCATGACACTTGCTTGTACTGCCCTTTTGATGTTTGGCGGAATGGATCTTTACGAATCCCTCACAACAACATTTTCCGCGGCAGGCACAGGCGGATTTGCAATATGGCCGGACAGCATGGCAACCTTCGGCGGCACGGTTGCATCTCCGAATTTCTGTGTATGGACACTCACCGTATTCATGTTGCTTTTTGCCATCAATTTCAATTTGTACTATCTCATAATTTCCGGGAAAGTGCTTTCTGCGATATTTTCGGAAGAATTGCGATGGTTCTTGGGCATTGTCATTTCTGCTGTCACGATCGTATTTATAAGCAATATCAACGAATATACCAGCATCTCCGAAAATCTGCGTCATTCCGCATTTCAGGTTTCCTCAATCATATCTACAACAGGCTTTGCTACGGATGATTTTAATATGTGGGGTAATCTCGCTAAAACTGTGCTTTTGATCATCATGTTTATCGGTGCTTGCGCCGGCTCTACGGGCGGCGGTATCAAAGTAAGCCGTCTTGTTATTGCGCTCAAGAGTACGGTGGCAGAGGTGCGACACATGATACACCCAAGACACGTGAATGTCGTAAGATTTGAAAAGAAAGCCGTTGATGAAGCAACCCGACGCGGCGTATTTGCCTTTATTATCACTTACGTCTTTATTTTCTTCGGATCGTTTTTGGTAATATCAATATTTGATGCTCCAAGTATAGAAACGGGATTTTCATCGGTTGCCGCCTGCATCAACAATATAGGTCCCGGACTGGGAGAGGTGGGACCTGCAAGCAATTTCGCATCGCTTTCTTACGTATCCAAGATGGTTCTCTCTTTCGACATGCTGTTCGGAAGGCTTGAGATATTCCCCATGCTGCTTCTTTTCTCCCCCGCGGTATGGTTTAAAAAATAAGCATTACCGATAAACTTTGAAAGTGACTTTAAAATATGAATAATAGTGCAAAATTTATTGTTTTTGAGGGTATAGACGGCGCAGGAAAATCAACTCAGATAAGACTGCTTGCCGAGGCTCTTGAAAAACGCGGAATAAAAACAAGTCAATCCGCAGAGCCTACGTCTTATCCTTCCGGGCGCGCAATACGTGATGTTCTTGCGGGCAGAGTAACCGTAAGCTCGGATGAACTTGCCGTGATGTTTGCAGCAGACAGAGCAAACCACAACACCAATCCGGACGGCGGTATCAACTGCCTTTTGGAGAGTGGAATAACGGCGATAAGCGACAGATATTACTATTCGTCTATGGCATATCAGGGTGTTCAGATCGGGTTGGAGCGTGTTATGCAGCTCAACCTGGAAAACCCCGATATACGCCGTCCCGATCTTTGCATTTTTTTGGATCTTGAACCGCGTCAAAGCCTTGACCGCATTGAATCAAGACATGAGAGCACCGAGATATTCGAAACGTATGAATATCTTGACAAAACCAGAAAAACGTTCTTCAATGTAATCGACACCATGATTGCAAGAGGAGAAAACATAGTATGTATTGATGCATCGAGAAGCGTAGATGATATCGCTTCAGACGTGCTTGATGCTGCCCTCAAATTATGGGACTGTTAAAATCAACATCATATGGAGGAACTCCGTGAAACACATATTAAAACCTACATTCACACTTGTTGTTGTGGCAATATTGCTATCTGCGCTTTGCCTGTCGGCATTTTCCGCTGAATATATAACGGCAGGAACAAAGGGAGATACTCCCGCATCGGATTCTTATGCTGAAAGTAAATATTATGCCCATCTGTCACACGTCACGCTCACAGGTGACAACGCAAAGGATGTTGTAGCGATTGCGCTTTCACAGCTTGGATATCGCGAAAGTGATTCCGAAGAAGATCTTAGCGGTCTTAGCGAAGGCGGAAGCCTGAATTTTGCCGAGTATAACAGAAACTTCGGTGATTACGGCTCCGGGCTTAGCTATAATTGGTGCGCCTCGTTCGTATCCTTCTGCCTGCTTCAGGCCGGATGCCACGAAATGACAAATCTGAGCGATTGGTGCCGCGACCACATGGGTGACCCAGACTATATATGGCGCGAGGTAAGCTGCGAAAAGTGGAAATCCGCACTAAACGAGCTGGAATATTTTAAATCCTCCGCATCGTATAGCTCAAGCGAATACGAGGATTTGGAGGCGGCTTACGATCCGGAATATATCCCCACACCCGGCGACTTAATATTTTTCAGCGAAAAGCTTACAAATGAAGCTTCTCACATAGGAATAGTCATCCAAATCGCAGGAGAAAAAATATACACCGTCGAAGGAAACACCGACAAGGAATCTTCTTTGGAAACAGACGGTGACGGAGTATATATAAAATCCTACAATCTTACCGACAAATATATAATCGGGTACGGAGACATGCCCTATCAAACGCGCAGTGATGTACCGACAATAGATCATTTCCCAACCGATATCTCATCCGGCTCATACATATCCACCGCCGATATTTCAGTCTACGGCTCCCTTCAGGATCTTGTATTGGGAAAAGATCCCAAATACACGTTGCCGCAATATTGCATGTTTAACGTAACACAAATAAATGACAACGGGTTTATAAGCGTAAAGTATATCGTTGACGGAAAAACGGTTTCGGGATATGCTTCTACATCTGATGTTATACAGATCTCCGATCAGCTTTTTGAAACTCCCGGACCCGTTTCATCCCCCAAAGCATCTGCATCTTGGGAAGCATACGCTCACGTCTCGCCCTATATTCTTATGGCGTTGGCATTATGTGGAGTTTTTCTGTGCATATCAGCGAAGCACAGAAAAGCTTGATTTAGTCTGTTTAATTTAATATTTTAAAACCGTCGCGGGAAAGAAATGATGCAAATCTATCTTTCGTGGCGGTTTTATTTTTTCGATGTTCAAGATTCACTGAATAAAAATCACTCCTACAATAAGCCAAAAGTTCTTCCCCAAGCAAATATTACCCGCATAATTGCGGACTTTTTGCTGTGTTTTTTAAATTTTGTAAAAATTGACGGTCAAAATTTCGGGAATTCACAAATTGCTTTGTACTTGACCGTATATGCATCAGGAAAATTTTGTGCAAATTGACATCAACTTCTCAAAAAAGCACAAAATGAAAACATATCGTTAAATTGCACATATTATATTTACTTTGGAGCCATTTTATGTTATAATATTACTGTATATACATCGCGCAATCCACACAGTCACATACAAAAACATGAAAGGAGCGATTTCAGATGAAAAAATTTATCAGAAAATCAATCGCTTTGTTGCTCGTGGTAATGTTTGTATTATCCTGTGCAACATTTACACTTTCCGCGGCTACATACGTAACGGGATCGAACCCCGTTTCGGATTCTTATAAGTCCGGAAAATACTATCATCAATTGTCACAAATTCCCATGACAAGCAACCAGAGAACCAACGTTGTAGCCGTGGCTATGTCACAGCTCGGATATCAGGAAAGTGATGCCGACGGTGATTTTTCCGGTCTGAACGGAGGCACCTCTAACTTTACCGAATACAACTACAACTTCGGCAATGTCGGAGGATACGGATACTATTGGTGCGCATCCTTTGCAACGTGGGTATTCCGACAGGCAGGAATGAACACGGTTGGAACCGGACTTTCCAATTCCGCAAGAAATCACATGGACGATGCAAAATACATGTGGTGTGAAATTGGCTGTCACAAATGGCTCACACATCTCAACCAGTATGGATATTTTCATGCATCGGCAAGCCGCGGAGGCAGTTACGTTCCCAAGTCCGCCGACCTTATATTCTACTCCAGTGACGGATCCGAATCCGGTCACGTGGGTATAGTTGTATACTCTGACGGAACCAACGTTTACACTGTTGAGGGTAACACCAGCTCCGGTTCCGGACTTGACGCAAACGGCGGCGGTGTTTACTACAAGAGCTACCCCCTTTCAAGCTCATATATATACGGCTATGGCGCTATGCCCTATAATACCAATGCATCGGATATAGATTACTCCGGTGCGAATCCCACCCCCGGTGTTTACGTTGCGGCAAATTCCAACAAGTATCTTTACAAAAACGCCGACCTTACCGGTGATTACGTAGTAATGCCCAAGTACTCAATGTTTACAGTCACAGAGATCGTAAACAACAATGCTTTCAAGTGTATCTACAACGGTCAGACATACTACATAACCAATCATGCGACGGATAGAATTGTTCAGCTCACAAAGACCTCAGGTTCTATTTCGGGCAACACAAACATGGGCATTAATGCATCAATGTTTATCGATGCCGTCAACGACATCTCGGTAGGTAACGCGATTGCCGGTTCAACCATTGGCGGCACTCCCAGCGTTCTTATGCCTATCGCTCAGCCCACCTCCACGACTATGACGATTTCCGGTTGGGCAATCGTTTCAAACGGTCAGCCTGCAAACAGCATGCACTATTCATTTGACTACGGTGCATCTTGGGAACAGTGTTCGGGCGGTGTTTATGCTGCGTTTTCGGATGCCGAGATGGATAACTTCAACGCAATTGCCGCATCTCATTCTATTACAAACCTCTCGGCAACCAATGCCAGATTTGGCGGTGTGCAGATAAATTTGGCTGGCAAGGAAGGTCAGACTGTCAACGTCACGCTCGGTGTTAAGGGCAATGACGGAGGTATTTATCCTTGCGTAACCATCGCAGGCATACAAGTGCCCGGAGGTTCCGGCAGTGGCGGTGGAGGCTCCGTCGCAACAAACGATAAAGCGATGGCAGCGGTTATAAATAATATAAACGGCGTAGGCCCCGACGGAACCGCAAATACAAACTATTCGACAGAGCTTATTTCCACACACAACGGTATAGCGTCGACCACACTTCCCAAGGCGCTTACCGAGCCCTTTATATACATAACCGGTTGGTGTATGACGAACGAAGGTCAGACAAGCGAGATCAAATTCTCGGGTGATGGCGGTAAAACGTGGGCAGGAACTTGTACAGTATCCTCTTGGCAGGACGGTACAGATGACCATGTAGCAGCGGCTCAAGCCATGGCGGGCATGCCTGATCCCGATCCTACCAAAGCAACATTCCTCAGTGCTTGTGCTAACCTTTCAGCCTTTGCGGGCTGGTCCGGAGACGTAACCTTTGGACGAACATCGTCATGGGGCGAGACAATACCGTTTGTTACTATTAAAGGCGTAACCGTTCCCGGTAGTCAGTCCGGTAGCGGATCAACTGGCACAATTCCCGCGCCCAGCACAGTATACACGGGTACTCCGGCATACGGTCTAAGATACGTAGCAAGTATTGACTTTATCAACGGAATCGGCAGAGACGGAAATGCCGCCTCAACCAATAATGCATGGGGAACTTTGGGATACGCCAACTTCGACTACTCCGGTCTTGACAGAGTAACCCCCGGCATGGTTAATTCACCTTCCTTAATCAAGGTACAGTCTAACAACTCCATTTACATAAAAGGATGGGCAGCAGTAGCCGGAGGAGTAAAGGCTTACGTTTATTCGGTAGGTGACTCTAACGAATGGTATCTTTGTAGCGGAACACTCTCTAACCCAACAGGCACGGACAATGACAATATACAGGCATTTGCAACAGCTGCTCCGTATTCCGTTAACAGCTACAGCCCCACCAACGCGCGATACAATAATCTTACAGCCGACCTTAGCCACTGGGAAGGACAGACCGTCGATGTAAAGTTTGGAGCAGTTGCTAATTTCGGTGAATATGCAGCCACGATGCAACCATGTCACTTCCTTACCATACAGAACGTCTCCGTTCCCGCTCACGTTTGTCAGAGCGTAAACGAAGCAACTTGTACGGATCCCAAAATATGTGACACTTGCGGTGCGACAATGGCATATGCTCTCGGACATAAGCCCGGAGCTGAGGCTACTTGTACCACAGATCAGAAATGCTTGAACTGCGGTATAGTTCTCATCTCTCACACAGGACACAATCCCGGCGAAGCTGCTACTTGTACAACTCCTCAGAAGTGTACAAAGTGCGGCGAAGTTCTTGCAGCAGCAACAAACCACTCCGCAGGCGCAGCAGCTACATGTACGACAGCTCAGACCTGTACGAAATGCGGAGAGGTACTCACCGCGGCATTGGGACATAACCCCGGCCCTGCGGCTACCTGTACGACAGCTCAGACATGTACAAGATGTAGCTACGTTTACGAACCCGTCAAGGGACATACACCCGGAGCTGAGGCTACTTGTACTACCGACCAGATATGTACAGTTTGTAAGACAGTACTTGAAGGAAAGAAAGGACACACCGCAGCACCTCAGGTATCCTGTACAGATATAAGTTATTGTACTACCTGCGGTGAAAAGATAAGAGATGCAAAGGGACACACCGAGGTAGTGCTTCCCGCAACAGAGCCCACCTGTACAGAGGGCGGTTACTCCGCGGGTATTAAGTGCTCGGAATGCGGAGTTATAATTGAAAAACAGACTCCCATAGCAGCCAAAGGACATACTAACGGCCCTGCGGCTACGTGTACTACCGACCAGATATGTACGGTATGTCAAGCGGTAGTTAAAGAAGCTCTCGGACATACTCCCGGAGCTGCTGCAAGCTGTACAGCTCCTCAGATCTGTATTGTTTGTGAAATCGAGCTTGCCCCACAGAAAGCACACACTCCCGGCGCGACAGCTACTTGTACAGACGATCAGATCTGTACAGTATGTAGAACAGTACTTGTACAAGCGACCGGACACGAGGAAAAAGTAACGCTCGGCACCCCCGCCACATGTACAACATCCGGTGTATCCGACCTTATAGTTTGTACGGTATGTGATAAGGTTATCCAGTCTCAGGAAGTTATTGATGCTCTTGGGCATCTTGCAGGACCTGCGGCTACTTGTACAGAAGATCAAATTTGTACAAGAGAAGGCTGCGGTTACGTATTTGTAAAAGCTTCCGGACATAACGAGGTTAATATTCAAGCTAAAGATCCTACGTGTACCGAGGCCGGTAACGGAGTAGGTAAGAGATGTACCATTTGTCAGCAAATAACAGAAGAACCCGACATAATTCCCAAGCTCGGACACATTGAAGGAGATGCAGCTACTTGTACGACACCTCAGATATGTGAACGTTGCTTGGAGATCATAATCCCTGCTCTCGGACACAAAGCAGAGACCATTCCCGCAGTTACACCCACATGTACGGGAACAGGTCTTTCCGAAGGACAGAAGTGCTCGGTCTGTGACATAGTAACTATTCCTCAGGCTATGATACCCGCTAAGGGACACACATATGATGACGAGGAAGATGCTGAGTGTAACGTGTGCGGACACGTGCGCGAAGTGGGATGTCCTCATGAATACAGCAACGCTTGTGACGTTGACTGTAACCTTTGCGGAGAAATAAGAGTCGCCGCAGAGCATAAAGAACAGATCTTGGCAGGAAAAGACGCTACTTGTACCGCAAGCGGTCTTACAGAAGGAAGCTGGTGCATGGTATGCTTCAAGACTATTGTTCCTCAGACAGTCATTAAAGCCCTCAAGCACAATTACAAAGCCTCCACTGTCGCGGCTACCTGTACCACAAGAGGATATACTTCCTATGAATGTCAGAATGACGGATGTACAAGCGCATATAAGTCAAATTATATTGCGGCAAGCGGCCACGATTACACAGAAAAAGTGTTCAGCGCAACATGTATCGCAGG
>SVTX01000065.1 GCA_015063545.1 Oscillospiraceae bacterium
CTCTAGCGTGACAGGCTAGCGTTCTAACCAACTGAACTACCGGGCCTGGTGGGAACAATAGGGCTCGAACCTATGACCCTCTGCTTGTAAGGCAGATGCTCTCCCAACTGAGCTATGCTCCCTTCGCCGACAGCTTTTATATTATACCACAAACCTTTCCGTTTGTCAAGTACTTTTTCAAAAGTTTTTTGATTTTTTTATTTTTGCCTAGAAAGAAGAGCCAATTTCTCATTTCTGTGCATATAAACACTCATAGGTAATCCCATCATTGCTATTATTGAAAGCATTGATGAACCTCCGCTGCTCATGAACGGAAGCGTAATTCCTATTACGGGAAGAGTGGCAAGTGCCATTCCTATATTTTCTCCGAGCTGAGCTATAAGCATCGCAATAACACCGGCGCATATGTAAGAGCCGAGCCTGTCCCGCGACATTCTCGCAAGAATAATAAGACGCACGACTATAACAAGCACAAGGCCAATATAACAAAATGCACCTATCATTCCGAACTGCTCACAAAACGTGGCAAAGATAAAATCCGAGCTTGAAACAGGTACATCCATATAAAGCTCACCGTTACCAAAGCCCTTTCCGAATATACCGCCCGACGCAATGCATTCCCTGCTGAGAAGAGCCTGCATTCCGAAACCCAACGGATCGCTTTCTGGATTGAAGCCCACAAGAATTCTCTGCTGCTGATATTCGGCAAGATGCGGCCATATATACGGAAACACAATAACTGCAGCCGCTATGACCGCAATAAAATATATAAGGCTGAGTCCCGCACAAAAAAGCATTACGGCGATTATGGCAATGTAGACGAGAGCAACTCCGAGGTCTCCCGAAATCAGAACAAGCCCTACTATTATCAGCGCGTGTATTGCAAGCGGGATAACTGTAGAAAATTTATTTATCCTATCGTCAACCCTCGAGAGATGCCTTGCAAATGTAGCTATAAACATTATCTTAACGAATTCGGACGGCTGTATAGTAACACCTATACCGGGAATGGTTATCCAGCTTTGATTTGAGCCAACAGCAATTCCGAAGAACAGCGTGACCGAAAGCAACAGAATGCTTCCGGCAAAAAGTATTATATAAAGCCTGTTTATATACTCGTCATAATCAAGCAGCGCCAAAAACAGGCACCCGAAAAGTCCAACAACAAACGCAGCGCTTTGCGTTATAGCAATAGATGCTCCGAAGTGCTCTGCTCCTCCGCACAGCGTGAGTATACTCATCAAAGCCAAAACAACGGAAGGAATCAGTATCCATTTATCAAGGCTTTGTATTTTTTGTTTGAAAGTACGAACGTACGCCTTCATGAATTCAATCTTCCTCCCGTTATTTAAATTTTCGGCTGTATACGTTTATAAAATTAATATGCTTTTCCCCAATATACGAGCTTCGTCGCAGGCTTTCCGCAACAAACGCATTTGTCTCCTATCGGCTCTTCACCGAAAGGCATACATCTTGACGAAAGATCGGCCTTTTCCTTGATCGCCAGTTCACATTCAAGGTCTCCGCACCACATAGCCTTTACGTATCCTGACTTTGTGTTTGCTACCTCGATAAGCTCCTCCATCGTTTCCGCAGTAAACGTTCTTGCCTTTTTGTTTTCAAGAGCGCTCTCGTAAAGGGACCTGGAGATATCCGCAAGTATCTGAGGAATAACGGTTTCAAGCTCGTCGAGCTTTGCAAATATCTTCTCTCTTGTATCTCTGCGGACAAGAACGCAGGTTCCGTTCTGTATGTCTCTGGGACCAAGCTCGAGTCTGAGAGGAACACCCTTCATTTCATATTCGGAGAATTTCCAACCGGGAGAGTTATCGGTAACGTCTATCTTTGCTCTCACGAATTCACGGAGCTTGTTGTATACATCCTCGGCTGCCTCAATAACACCTTCCTTGTGCTGCTGAACCGGAATAACGACAACCTGAATGGGAGCGACTGCGGGAGGAAGAACGAGACCGTTATCGTCACCGTGAGTCATAATAATAGCACCTATCATTCTCGTGGAAACACCCCATGAGGTCTGATGGCAATACTGTATCTTATTATCTTTATCCGTAAACTTGATATCAAATGCCTTTGCGAAACCGTCTCCGAAGTAATGAGACGTACCGCCCTGAAGCGCCTTACCGTCATGCATAAGAGCCTCAACCGTGTAGGTAGCTTCCGCACCCGCAAACTTTTCCTTGTCTGTCTTTCTTCCTCTTACAACGGGAATGGCAAGATCCTTTTCATAAAAATCCGCATACGTTTCAAGCATCTGAAGTGTTTCCGCTTCCGCATCTTCTCTTGTTGCATGCATTGTGTGACCCTCCTGCCAGAGGAATTCTCTCGAGCGAAGGAACGGACGCGTCGTCTTCTCCCATCTTACAACACTGCACCACTGATTATAGAGCTTGGGAAGATCTCTGTAAGAGTGGATAATATCCTTGTAATGATCGCAGAAAAGAGTCTCCGAGGTAGGACGAACGCACATACGCTCGGCAAGAGGCTCACTTCCGCCGTGAGTTACCCAGGCGACCTCGGGAGCAAAGCCTGCAACGTGTTCCTTTTCTTTGTTGAGAAGTGACTCAGGAATAAACATAGGCATGTATATATTTTCATGTCCGGTTTCCTTGAAGCGCTTATCGAGAATGCTCTGAATGTTTTCCCATATAGCATATCCGTAGGGTCTGATTATCATACATCCTTTAACGCCGGAATAATCTATAAGGTCCGCCTTCTTAACAACGTCGGTATACCATTGTGCAAAGTCAACGTCCATTGACGTTATATCCTTTACAAGCTTTTTATTGTCTTTAGCCATAACAAAAATCCTTTCGCTAATATAAAAATACATAATAATTATACTACATCTAAAGATAAAAGTCAATAACTAAATCAAATTTTATATATATATCTTATTTTGTTCAAAAAAACTGTGGACAAAATGCCTATAATAAAATAAATGCAAGAAATATTTTACTGCAAATCTCCGAATTTTAAAAAACATTCGAATTTCCTCTTGTATATTTTCTCGATTTGTAGTATAATATAAGGTGAGTGGGGAGATGTTCCCTAAAGAAAGTAAATAAAATAACGGAGGATTTTTACTATGTCAGTAAAAGTTGCAATTAACGGTTTCGGCCGCATCGGTCGTCTCGCATTCAGACAGATGTTCGGCGCTGAGGGTTATGAAGTAGTTGCTATCAACGACCTCACAAGCCCCAAGATGCTCGCTCACCTTCTCAAGTACGATTCCGCTCAGGGCAGATACGCTCTCGCAGATACAGTATCCGCAAGCGAAGACAGCATCACAGTTAACGGTAAGACAATCAAAATCTACGCTGAAAAGGACGCTAACAATTGTCCTTGGGGCGAACTCGGAGTAGACGTAGTTCTCGAGTGCACAGGTTTCTATACTTCCAAAGAAAAGTCCATGGCTCACATCAACGCAGGCGCAAAGAAGGTTGTTATCTCAGCTCCCGCAGGAAACGACCTCAAGACAGTTGTCTTCAGCGTTAACGAGAATACACTTTCCGCAGATGACCAGATCATTTCTGCTGCTTCTTGTACAACAAACTGCCTCGCTCCCATGGCTAAGGCTCTCAACGATTATGCTCCCATCCAGAGCGGTATCATGACAACAGTTCACGCTTACACAGGCGACCAGATGGTTCTCGACGGTCCTCACAGAAAGGGCGACCTTCGCCGTGCACGTGCTGCTGCAGCTAACATCGTTCCTAACTCCACAGGTGCTGCTAAGGCTATCGGTCTCGTTATTCCCGAGCTCAACGGCAAGCTTATCGGTTCTGCTCAGAGAGTTCCCGTTCCGACAGGTTCCACAACTATCCTCGTAGCAGTTGTTAAGGGCGAAAACGTAACCAAGGAAGGCATCAACGCAGCTATGAATGCAGCTTCTTCCGCATCCTTCGGTTACACAGAAGAAGAACTCGTTTCCTCTGATATCGTTGGTATCACATACGGTTCTCTCTTCGACGCTACACAGACAATGGTTACAAAGGTAGCTGACGACACAT
>SVTX01000066.1 GCA_015063545.1 Oscillospiraceae bacterium
TGTGGACGATAGCTCCTTCTGTACCTACGGGAATGCCTTGAAGCTCTTGAACCAAACGTACTACATCTAATTCTTTCATAAAAACCTCCTTAATCGGGATATACCGTAATGATCTTATATGTGACATGGCCGTGATCCTTTTGGATAACTACGACTACCTTCGCAGACACGCTTTGTCCGTTTTTGCCAACCAATGTGGTGTGGTATGTGTGTTTCACACCGTATTGTGTGGTTTCGGATTTTGTCGGCGACTTTCCGAGGATTGACTTAGTCACATTTTCGTGAAAGAGCTTGGAATCGCTTTGCGTATATCCCAGAACATCTTTCATAAACTTCGCTTTAGGTGCACCGACGGGATGGTTAGGGTTCAGTAAGTATCCCTCGGTTTTTTGCTGACTGTATTGCAAGTCCGAAGTGTTTTTAATAGGTGCAGAACTGTTATTGTTTGCGCCTTTGGTATTTGAATAATTTCCAGACATACCTGCGCCCATTATACCGCCCTCCTTCTTTTTGTAGAAGTCCAGTCGGGATAATTAACAAATTGAGTTCTGTTCTTGAACTCTCCGAAAATGTACTCGGGCATACCTCCGTATACAAGCACCACTTCCGGCGAAAGCTCGTCAAGCATTGCGGATAGGCCTTTACGGAAATAATCCTTGTTTTCTCGGCTCTTGATACAACCGTATGTTCCGATGGATACGATACTGTTTTTCGGTATACCGAGAAATGCGAATTTTTCAGGCAAATCAACTGTAGTAAAGCTACGTTCATCTCCCCAACGAACGTTGGGAATAACGTATACTCCGTTGGCTTGCAGGTAATGCCCTACCGCTCGGTTCATATATGTGTTTGCGATTTGTAAACACAACGGCATGTCACGGTACAAGGAACAGTCCGGTGAAATGACTGCTGAAAACTTTGCAAGTTCGGGGAGCAGTTCTTTTGTGCAGGTCAATACGTCAGAGAATCTTTTATCGTGTTCGTAAAAATGCACAGCTTCTGATTTTGTGTCGCTTCTCTTCATTTGCGTGAAGGGAATAAGTGCGGGTGGAATAATGATTTCTTTGGGTTTTTCGAGAATAGGTATCTCCATAATGCCATCAAAGAAAGCTTTTGAAACAAGTTCGGCGTTAAAGCCGTCGTCAATGATTGTTTTAGACATAAGTATTTTAGCCTTTCTCCTCTTAACGAGGTAATGTGATTTTGCCAAAAAAGGCAACAGTTAAGAAAGGGTAGGCTAAAACACTCATCTTTGCATCTAAGTGGCATGCTTTAGCATATCCTTCTTTTATTTGTTTTTGAAATCATCAAGCGTTGTTGGCGCAACCCTTGATGTTACAGTAAATCATAGAGCATCACTCCTTTTTCGGTATTTATTATACTGCCTCGTCAAAAAGTCGAAGCAATCGTAATTCATAGTCGGTATAGTCTTTTCCACCAAAAGCCAGCCATTTTTGATAGTACTCATAAGCATAACGGGCAGCCTCAATGCTGATATCAAAATGCTCGTAAACCTCAAGTGCGTCTTTGAGACCAAGCTTGTGGATAAGAACGGGCGGTGCAAGAGCGTACTTGGCAAAGAATTTTACCTCTTTTTCAGCAAGCTCACTATCTTCACTGTGGTCCAAAACGATATGCCCGATTTCGTGCATAATGGTGTTATTGATTCTTCCGTATTCCTTTTGGTCGTTGTAATAGATGTACCATTCTCCTTCAGCTTTTTCTACCACAAACCCATCTTCGCTTTCCTTGTAAAGAAGATAGCGCTTGTTTTCCGGTATTGCTGAGTAGGGGATGACAGGAACTCCCATTTTCGTTGCCACCTCAAAGGCGCTGACAGGAATACAGCGAATATCGTACTGAACAAAGAGATCAACGATTATCTGTTTGATTTTTTCGTACCGTGCGTGTGATAAAGATATTCCCAATATTATTCCTCCCCGAATAATGCGTCGATCAGTTCTTTTCTTTCTTTTTCCGTCATTTTTGAGGCATTTCTTGCAATCATACGGCGGATTCTTGGGTGATCAAATTCTTCCTTTTCAATGCCGAGCAAATAATCTGACGTGGTATTGAGTGCGGTTGCGATGTTTGCCAAAGCTTCCGGCTTAGGGTCTCTGTCTCCGGAAACATATCTTGAAACGACAGCTTCCGTAACTCCGATGCGCAATGCCAACTCCTTTTGGGTCATTCCTCGTTTTTGCAAAGTTTCCGTTATTCGCAAACCTAAATCCTTTCCCATAGTACTTCTCTCCTTTCTTCGCTATCTTAAATAGCAATAATAGTATATCACCTACTTGCCAATTTGTCAAGTAGTATTACCAAATTGCGTTTATTTTAATAAAACGGGCATCTGCTATGATATCTCCTGCCTCTTCGCCGCATCTGCCGAAGCCAAGGCATCCCGTGCTACGTCATCGACGGCTATGCGCGCACCGACCGTTCCACCCAACACACCTGGAACCGCGTCCTGATCGACGGCACCTGGTACGATGTCGATGTAACCAACGACCTCACCGCCAAAACACCCTTCGGCTTCCAAGCAGCACCGAACTACAATTCCACTGACGAAAACCTTGTGATCATGAGGATATATTAAATACCCTTATATTATATGAATAAATAAGGGCAAATTCGCACAAGCTATTGACAATGCCCTTATTATATGCTATTATTTAAGGGAAAGTGAGGTTGGTAAGGGAATGAGAACGTTCAATTATTCGGCGATCAAGGAGCAAAAATGGGATTCCGAGGTCATGGGACTTGTTGCCGCTATTTATAAAGAAGCAGGACGTCAGGAACAGTATCTGAAGCAGAAGCCCGCAGAGCTTGAAAAGCTGGTTGAGATTGCAAAGGTGCAGAGCACCGAGGCATCCAATGCCATTGAGGGTATCGTTACGACCAACACTCGTATCAAGCAGTTGGTGGAGGATAAGACTACGCCACGTAACCGTGATGAGCAGGAAATTGCGGGCTACCGTGATGCCCTTGCCATTATTCACGATAGCTTTGATGCCATTCCGATTTCCAAGAACTATATTCTTCAGCTTCATAAGATCATGTACAGCCATATGAACAATCCTATGGCGGGTCTTACAAAGAATGTGCAGAACTATATCAGTGCAGCCTATCCCGACGGTCGCACCGAGATTTTGTTTACACCTCTTGCACCCTTCGAAACGGCCGAAGCGCTTGACCGCATCTGCGAGGAATATAATAAGGTCATCGGCAATTTCGAGGTTGAGCCGCTGATTGCCATACCGATTTTCATTCACGACTTTTTGTGCATCCACCCATTTAACGATGGCAACGGAAGAATGAGCCGACTGCTGACTACTTTGCTGCTGTACCGTAGCGGTTTCCCGATTGGTAAGTATATTTCCCTTGAAGCAAAGATCGCTAAGAACAAGGACCTCTACTATGATGCTCTGAACAGATCGCAGCACGGTTGGCACGAGGGAACTGAGGACGCAGTACCGTTTATCAAATATCTGCTCGGAACTATTCTCGCCGCTTATAAGGACTTTGGTGACCGCTTTGCCATTGTGGAAGAAAAGCTTCCCGCCGTCGATATGGTTCGTAAAGCAACCCTGAATAAGATCGGACGTTTCACCAAACAAGACATTCGCGAGCTGTGTCCGTCGCTCAGCCTTAGCTCGGTTGAAGGTGCACTTCGTAAAATGGTCGCCGCAGGTGAACTGAAACGTGAGGGCAACGGAAAATCCACGTGCTACTATAGGCTGAAATGAATATATGATGAAAAAACTCTCTGCCGAATGTTCAGCAGAGAGTTTTTGTTATTAGTATGAGTTATTTAATTTCTTGCTCAATATCATCAAAAATGTCAGCGTCGAAGAATTCACGAAGCGAAATATCAAGTCCGTCACATAACTTCTTGATAGTAACAATTCCTGGGT
>SVTX01000024.1 GCA_015063545.1 Oscillospiraceae bacterium
ACCCTCTGTGTACGTGGCATCGCCTTGCATTTCCACCTGCGTTTCCTTAGGCCACCACATAATACCCGATACGGTTGCCCCGTCGACGGAAACGTCACTCTTCTCAATTCTTGTTTCCCCATCCTTCGGGTATTGCATTTGAACGTTGAATACGGTTATAACGTTGGTAATCACGTGCTGCTCGCCGACGCCGTATTTTCCGTCAACGAGAGTGACCTTGCAGTTTATGTAGCTGTCCTTATCCGCTGTCGTTACTGTGTAGGATATTTTCGTTTCGCCATTGATAGGCTCTCCGTCTCTGTACCACTGGTAGAACACGGTCTGATAGGTGGGATTTCCGGTTTGAATATCAACTGCGTGCTTGAACGTGCTGCTCTCGGCACACATCTTTTCAATATCAACCGTCAGCGTCACGCCGATACCGACGGCGCCGTTGGTCTTGTAATATACGGAATAATCAGCCTCGGGGACTGTGAACTCATAGAAGAAGCGTCCGGTGTCGAGCTTATCCTTCATAAGTACGCCGTTTACGTAAACGTTTGCATTGTCGGCTATACTCACGCCGTCCTGCTCTATGATCTTACCGACAAGAAGGTAGCTCTTACCGGGGATCAATACGGTTTTTTCCACCTTTGTGGGATTGCCGTACGAATTATTTCCGAGTATCTCATAGACGACCATGCTTTCCGCATCAATAGAAATTCCGGGAGTTGCCGCAGTGATCAGAGGCGCTTTGCCGCCCGCGACTATCTCGCTTGCGTTCAGGTAAAGCTGATACAGGTCGCTGCTGCAGGTGACGTTATGTCCGTAGTTGGTCTTGCCGTCTGCTGTAACTGCCGCGTAGAATACGCACGCCACGTCCTCTGCGGTAAAGTCATATACAGTGCCGACCGCACCCTCAATCGCCTCACCGTTTCTGTACCACTGATAAGTGACCTTCCCTGCATCAAGCGCCGCCTTGAAGGACGCGCTCTGGGACGCCATCAATTCGGTATCAAGAACTATCTTACCGCCGACACCGAGCTGAGAAGAATTTGTGTCGTACACGATGGCAAAGCCTGCGGAGGGTATTGCCTCAAAGCTGTATTCTATATATGCGTACTGAGCATTTGCATTGACAGTCGCGCTCTTGCCGTTGACGGTAGCCGTCATGTTTTCATCAAAGGTCTGATCCTCGGGGGGATAGACAAGTATCTTTACGGTATAACCCTTGCCCGCTCTGAAAACACTGTAATCGCCCATAAGGAGAGAGGTATCGTCGCGCCATTCAAAATCCTGAACGAAAACTCCGCCCTCCGCGGTAATTTCCGTATCGTTGGCAGGTTGTCCGGGGACTATATCGCCCACGTTAACGCTCGCCGACTTTACCGCTTCCTTGCCGTAATAAGCCGAAAGACTAACGGGCGCAGGTACCATCGTAAAGGTAGTAGACGCGCTGTAATGGTCGGCAAGATTAACTCCGCTAGTGCCCCAGCGCACGAATTCCATTCCCGCCTCGGGCGTGTTGGCTACGATAGTGACCTTATCGCCGTATTTTGCCTCGGTAACGGGTGTACCGTTGACCATCGCAACACCGTTCTCCACCGATACGGGATATTTCTTTTCGTAGGAAATAACTCTTACGGTATTTGAGAAGAGAGAATTTTCGGTCTTATAAAGAGCGTATCCCGTCCATGAATACCAGTAATATTCCTTATTCTGCTGCTTTGCTTCAAAATTTGTTCCGACGAATATATCCTCGCTGAGCGTCTGTCCGTTTATTGTGACCTCGTGGGTAGATACGGAGAACGCGCCTATCTGCGAGGAGGTTATCTGCACTCCCGACTTGAAGAAGGCGTTATTTATGGTAAGCTCTCCCTTACTCTCGGAATAAAGCGCTCCGTAGCCGTCAACGAACGCGGTGGACGCGCTGTCTCCCATAACGGTGCTGACGAAAACGTCGTCAAGGGTAAGAGACGCCTGATTTTCAAGATAAATCGCAAAGCCGTTCTGCACAAGATAATCGCCTCGGCAGAGCGTGACGTCGGCATAGCCGTCGGCAAATACTACCGTACCCGTGTATTTGTTCTGCATATCCACGTCGGTTGCAACGAATACGGAATTGTCACTTACCGCAACAACGCCTCTGGACTGACGGTCAGCCTTTGCGGAGTAATTGTCAAAGATAGCCTCGCCGTTCATCATCTCAAGGCGCGAGCCGTTTGATACCGATATCATCGGGAAATCGCCCGTAAAATACTCGTTTATGTGGTTTATCACCTTGAGCGTGCAGCCGTTAAGGTCAAGCACGTAATCAAGTCCGCCGTCAAACATGAGGCGGTGCTTTGTAGGAAGCTCGTCGTCGGGAACGATATCCTCTATTGAGCGCGCAAGCTTTATGTAGAGATTGTTACCGTTTACGGCGTTCAGAAGCTCCTCAAAGGTGGATACCTCAGTTATCTCGCACCATCTGACCTTGAACTCGCGGCTGTAATACGTGTCGCCTTCAAATACTGCCTTTACGCGATAGGTCATTACCTTCTCGCCGTCGCCCGCCGACAGAATCGTACCGGTAGCGTCTGCGTTGGAGTAGTGCTCCCATGCGTCGCCGTTTTTGTATTCAACCGTCACCGCAGAGGGGGTAAAGCTCAAAGCGTAGGACACCTCGTACTTCTCTCCGGGCAGAAGCATTGCGTCCTCGGGCTCGGAGGTAAAGCGGTTGTTGGTATATTTGATAACGAACTCGTTGCTGTAATAATTGATGCCGTCCTTGCACGCAAGCAGACGGAAGCGCACGGTCTCCTCGGTATTCTTGTGAATACAAGGCACGTCAAAGCGTGTAAGCGCGCCCTCGTATTCGGGCATTGTAGCTATCGAATACTTTTCTGCCCATACACCCTGATAATCGTTGTAGAATTCAAGGAACATAGTGTCGGGCTGAATATTCAGTCTGTATTTTATTTCAAACGTGCCATTTACCGACGTAACACCGCCGTTGGGGCGCGTCTCATACATGGACGCAGACTCGGTCCAGATAGCCACGATAAGCGTGTCCTCGGTAAGATAGACCGCCTGACCGGGCGTGTATCTGTCACCCAATTCGCTGCCTATTGCCCAAGCCTCGAAGGTCATCTCGGGGGGAGGCGCAAAATCACACTCGGGCAAAACGTAAAGACCGTTTTCCTCCGTCATGTCCATTTTCTGTGTTCCGTAGCCGTCGTTTGCGTAAAGCGTGACGTTATAGCCGCCGTCAGCCATAACGCTTATAGCCGAAAGCGAGAATATCGCCGCTACCGTCGCTATGACAAGCAGTACGGAGACAAGTCTTGATCTGAAGTGTTTTTTCATTTCTTTTCTCCTTTGTGTACCTCGCCCTTGGGACGAGGGAGATATGTATGAACCTTTTTTAAGCTCCCCCACCCCGAGGGACGAGGGAGATATGTATGAACTTTTTTAAGCTCCCCCGCCCCGAGGGGCGAGGGATATTGCTTAGAATACTTTATTATTTTTTAAATATCGAAATAAGATCCGCGAACGTCTTTTTCTTTACAGCAAACCAGACTATCGCAAACACGCCGATACCGACTACTGCTACCGAGCCAATAACTATACCGACCACAGCACCCGTGGGAAGTCCATTTTTTTCTTCCTTATTTTTGGATTTATTGGATGGCTTTGTGTTTTCTTCGGTCGTGGGCTCTGTCGTGGGCTCTGTGGAAGGCTCGGTACCCGCGCCGGGCATAGCGTATCCGCACGCGTCACACTCCTCGTCATTGTCTGTGTCTGCGTGCTCCGTCTCCTGGAGCTTCTGTCCCTCACAGCCGGTGCATTCGTGCCAGTGATAGAACGCGTCACTCATCCATTCGTCGGCGGGAGTGTGCGTCGTGTGGTTAAGAGCGGGAGCAATAATATATCCGCAAATCATACATACCTGAGCCTGATCCTCCGTGGGAGCGTCGATTCCGGGTGTGTGCGCCTCTCTCTGGTCCATAACGCCGCAGCCCTCGACTGTGCAATAGCGCGCGTGTCCCTCGGCATCCTTATCAAAATCCTCGCTCCACTGGTGCTCGCCCGCAAGACCGTAGGAATTGCCGCACTCCTCGCAGACCGCCTGCGCTCCGCAGCCAGCCTCGCCGCCCGTGTGCTGTGTCTTATCCTTTATGGAAGCCTCGTAATCGGGGCAATTTTCGTCTATACACTGTCTCCAGTGATACTCGTCGTCGCCTCCGTTGAATACGGTATCGTCATAGGTGTGGAGGTGACCTGCGATCATTGAATATTTAACGCAAAGCACGTAATTTTCATTGATATCCTCATAAGCCTCGCTGACAGCGTCAAATCCGTCGACCGTAGCAGGCTTGGGGCCGCCAAAGATATATCCGTCAAGGGCGTAAACATAAACGTATACCGTGTATTCATGTCCCTCAACGAGCGTGTCGCCTACTCTGAGAAAACCGCCGTCCGTCTCGTCGTACCACGCAACGCCGTTCTTATAGGTCAAATCGTTTTTGTTGCCGTTGATATCGTAGCTGTCGCCAACTGCCTCAAGCTCGTAGTCAGCCGCCTCACCGTGAATAGCGGAATCAAGTCCCTCAAGCTCGATGAGCAGTATCTCGTCGGGGAGACACTCAACGAATTCGTATGTAAGCGTTACCTCGTTCGTTGCAGAGGAGTATCCAACTATGTTGGCATATTTACCGTTGACCGTCGCGCCGAGCCTTGCCATCTCCGTAAGGGTGTAGCCGTCCTCTGCCTGCACGGTAATTCTTACGTAATACTCGTGACCGTAAATAAAGGTATCGTCCTCGCCCATTACTTTGTTATAATCGGATGCATCTATCCACTCGACATTCGTTATTTTCTGTCCCTCGCCTACGTAGAAATCAGTCTCGGGTGTGTAGCCGTGTGTGGGAAGGTCAATGCCGTCAACCGTCACGTCACGAAGCTCACCCTTTCCGCATACGTAGCTGCGCATGATTATAAACGCGTCATAATTTTCGGAGTCATGGTCCTTGAAGTCCGGAATGCAATCGTTGGAGTCCACAGGCTCACCGTTGAACGTGACCTCGGGGAATAAACCGAAGACCTCGCAGAAATAGAAGCCGTCAATAGCCTCCATATGTATCTCCTGGAAATAGGTCACACCCTCCTCAAATACCTCGTCCTCTGCAAGGTAGAGCCACTGCTCGCCGCCGCTTGTGGCATAGTCGGGATTCTCATAGCTCCACTTGACCGATTTGACCACGTACGTAGCATCTGTGGACTCAACGCCGAAATAGGGGAGCTGTCCCGTAACGGGAGGATAGGGCGATACAAGATTAACAGACTCTATCTTGTTTCCCTTGCAGGTGAAGGTGCAGCTTATATCTACCGTACCATCGCTCTGGAGGGTTGCCTCTGCAGCCTGATTGTTGACGGTAGCCTCGTAAATGTCAAACTCGTATCCCGTCTCCGCTCTGAGCTTGAAGGTTACGGTGTATTTCTTGCCGTCTGCAAAGGGAGCGGTTCCCGTCATTACGTTTCCGTTTTCATCCTTCCACGTAACAGACGTCACGGCAGAGACGTAGCCGCAATCCTCGGGGAGTGTGAGCTTACCCGAAGGATAAGCGCCGTCCACGGGAACTGTAACGGTGGTCTCAACGTATTTTATTGGAAGTGTCTGCAGCTGTCCAAACGTGTAGGAAAGCGTAACGTTGGTCTTTGCGAGCTTGCCCGCTGTAACATCCACGTTTACGTCAAGCGCGGAGCCGTTGATAATGCCGCCCACAATGGGATTTCCCTGCCAGTCCGCGTTGAAGATATAGCCCTCGTTTGCCTCGACCTCGATATACACGGTATATACTCTACCGCCTACGAACTGAAGCGACCCGCTGACATCGGCATTCGTGGTATCGTCGTGCCATCTGACCTCCTTGACAGTGTAGCCCACACCGTTTTCGGTTGCCTCGAAATCGGGATATGCGTTCATAGCGGGTCTTGCAAGCCCCGCAATATTTATCTGATTTATCTGAATGACGTCAAGCGTCGGGAACGTGTAGCTGACAGAGAGATATCTGTCGATATCCTTGCCGGATACGGGCGCTACCTCTGCCTCAATGCCGTTTACCGTGCCCTCTACCGCGGTGGTCGAGCCGTTTGCCTTGAACTCGTAGTCAACCTTCGCCTTGAAGGTAAATACTACCTTGTACTGCTTGCCGCCGACAAAGTTTTCGTTCTCGCCAAGCACCACATTATCGGTGACGTTTACCCAGACCGTCTCCTCAAGCGTGTAAGGAGCTTTGTCCGAAACCATGTTTGCGTAGTCGGGCTTCTCTCCGACAACGGGAACGCCGACGCCCGATATTGCGATGCTGTCGACCTCAACAAGCGCAGCAGACGCACCTATCGCGCCAAAAGGTATGATCGCCATAACCGTAAAGACGGCAACCATCAAGCTGATAATTTTCTTTTTCGTGTTCATAAAACACCTTCCCTTTCTATAACCGAAGCGTGTGAGCTCAGCTCCCTTCGGCTATATTTATTTGCGTCAAACCGAAGATATTTCACGCTCTGCGCCCCATCCGTCCGCGCGCGGTGTACGATAGCAACAGTTACCGATAATATCAAGGTTTTACTTAATATTATTTTATCATTATAATAGTGAAATGTCATTCACCCGTAGGGGTGATTTAGGGGTGAGTTGGGGTGAGTTGGGTGATTTTTTGTAAAAGAACAAAAAAAACGGCGATCCTGCGACCGCCGTTAAAAAACTTATTTTTGAAATTTTGCGTATATTTCATCTCTGCAAGATACACCGAGAGCCTTGTAAAGCATACCCGTATGCGTCTTTACGGTATTCTCAGAAATGTGAAGATCAGCGGCAATTTCTTTTCGGCTCATGCCGTCAAGTATCCTCTCAAGAATATCCATCTGTCTTGTTGACAGCGTCGTATCCTCAGGAAGTGCGGAAATAATCGCTTGTATCTTCTCTGCCCTCGACATAGAATCAACCACTATTATCGGCGTCTTCTCCTCCACGATAACAGGAGGCGGAACGTCGCTCAGGTGTATATAATCCTGGAGCATCCAATACACGAAAAAGAACACGAACTCGCTCATAAGGTAGGAAGCCGAAAGGAATTCAAAATTCCACGTCACGAGCTTTTCAACTATCCACATACCCACGTTGCCCAAAACCACGGCAAACATAAGTCCCGCGAGCTTTTGAGACTTGCCCCTGTTTCTCCTCAGCGATATTCCTATCACGAAAAGCATAGCCACGAAAAACGCGAGGACATAAAGCAGGTTTACGGGGTGCAAAAAGCCGTATTTCTTGATAAGCTTTGCCGCGCCGTCAGCCTCAATGAGCGTAACGCTCTTGTAGTACCAATCAAGATGTCCCGTGGTCAGCACAAGCGAAAACATCAGCGCCGCCGCACCGATAAGCGTACAGGACACCCACTTTTTATATTTGAATCCGCAAAGCCCCGAAATTATCATGAACATGCAAAGCGGAACGAAGACCTGCCCCAGGTACGCGACCTTGTTTGCTGTAAGAGCAAATTCAACCGTCCTTGAAAACGAGAGTAGTAGATATCCGAGGTTTACAACGCACACGGAGAGAAACAGGACGAAAAGCCACGGCTCGCTTTGCTTTTTTCGCATGAGAGTAAAATATCCCACGGGTAACAAAAGCGAAAGCGCAAATATAACGCTGTATGCAACTGTCATCTGTCCGTCCCCCTTTGCTGAATTTTATAGACAAATCTATTATAACACAAAAAAATAAACAAGTCAAGTTTCGACAAATTATTCCTCTATCATAATGTTGATAATTTCCTTATCCGTCTCCTTCATCCCGTCACGCGCAAGTCTGGATACGTTGGAAATTGTATTCTCGACACCCTTCTTGATGATTCCGTCGCCGCCGTGGAACTGATTACCCTGCTTGTACATCTCATAACCGAGAATGCCGCTTTCAACGGCGATAGCTATTTTTGCCGCGCAAGATGCTTTCGCGCCGTCGCAAATAACTCCCGAATCCACCGCCAAAGCATTTACAAGCGTGTGTCCTATCTCACGGTATCCGCCGCCGAGAAGGTATGCGATTCCGCAGCCTGCTCCTGCACCCGCAGAAACCACTCCGCAATACGCCGACAGCGTGCCGATTCCCGACTTGAGGTGAATAGTCACAAGATTTGCCACGCAAAGCGCTCGGTACAGTCTGTCATCGTCTATGCCAAGCTCACGCGCGTAAACTATAACGGGAATAGAAGTCGTCATTCCCTGATTTCCGCTTCCCGAGTTAATGATAACCGGCAATTCGCATCCGTTCATTCTCGCGTCGCTTCCGGCAGCAGCATAAGCCTTTGCCTTGATTTTGATATCATTGGGATAGGACGTCAAAAACACCTTGCCAATATTAGCGCCCCAGTTGTTTTTGATTCCTTCCTCAGCAATAGCCATATTATAGGATATCTGCCTGTCGAGAATATCGCGAACGTCGTCGACATTTACGCAATCGGCAAATTCCACTATTTCCTCAACACTCAAACAGGTTCGGTCTGTTTGCGTTTGCTTTGCGTTGTCCTCGTTCTTGAAAAGTATCTCCCCGTCGCGGCGAAGCTCCACGATATTGGTGTGCTTGTCCTTTATTCGAATGTATGCGGAATGTTCTCCGCAATACAGCGTTACCGCTATATCAAATACGCATGACGTCTGTCTGTGTTCAAGCTCTATCTTGCAATTTTTGCAAAATTCGGCAATCTGTGGTATCTGCTCGTGCTTGATACCCGAAAGCACCTGAAGCCCCACGCTTGAATCTCCCACAGAAACTCCTGCCGCAAGCGCGTTTTCAATTCCGCGCATTCCGCCCGTGTGAGGAACGACAACGCTCTTTACGTTTTTGATTATATTGCCGCTGACGGAAATTTTTGCGCTTGTAGGTTCACATCCAAGAATCTCGCGCGCTTTTGCGCCGGCATAAGCGATAGCCGCAGGCTCGGTGCAGCCCATGGCCGGAATAAGCTCCTCTCCGAGAATAGCTACGTATTTGTCATAATTTGCATTAAAGCTCATATTATTCCTCCACAGTCAAATTAGAGAAAAAGCGCACCGCTGTTGCGATGCGCCATAATTATGGGGTGAGTAATGGGTCTCGAACCCACGACCTTCAGGGCCACAACCTGACGCTCTAGCCAACTGAGCTATACCCACCATCTGGCGTGCCTTGAGGGACTCGAACCCCCGACCTACTGCTTAGAAGGCAGTTGCTCTATCCAGCTGAGCTAAAGGCACATAGCACAGAATCTGTGCAAAATTAATGCCCCCCGGTCTCCCAAAAGGCAAAAAAAGAATGGAGCGAGTGATGGGAATCGAACCCACGCGACCAGCTTGGAAGGCTGGAATTCTACCATTGAACTACACTCGCAAATATTTAGTTTCGCGATAGCCCCTCGCGATTACTCATATATGATATCACAACAGTCTCGGTTTGTCAATACCTTTTTTTTATTTTTTTGAGAATTTTTTTGTTTTTTTATTTTCAATAAACAAGCATGCCGAGCAGATACCCGACATGCCTGTCTTTTACGTTTGAAAATTTAAAATTAACCTGCGTTATATTCAACACCGAACAATGCGCCAATGTTTTCAAGTCTTTCACCGATTCCGTTATCCGTGCCGTTCTCTGCTGCATAAGCATCAAGAGCATTAACAAGATCTTCCTTATCGGATGCGGAAAGTCCGGACTGAACACCCATGGGGTCAAAGTTGTTTTCTGTGCCGTCCTTGCCGTTTACCAACTCATTGGTCGTATCAACCGCAACGTCGGACGTTACAAACAGATCAACAACATCAGTAGCAGACATCTCAACAGCGCCCTGCTGACCATCTGCGGTATTAAATATAGTCTTGTCCTCGCCCTTATCCTCGTTTGCCTTCATGGCAAGAGTTATGATCTTGTTTACAGCTTCAGCCTCGTGGTCGATGGAAGCCTTATATTCGTCATCGGTCATATCTCCCTGAGGATGAGCTTCGGTATAATTGGACATATTTCCAAACAGCGTTCCTACGGCATTGGACGTCTGTTCCGCTTTGTCAGGCTGAACTCCGTAGTTCTGCATAAGAGAAGGAGTTGATACGTCCTGAATTACCTTTGCGGTGTCGGGAGTAAGATCCTTCATAAGATTCGATACGTGCTCACGCTTATCCTCATTCGGAGCCGTTCCCTCATGGATGCTTTCAAGAACGTCAAACGTCTGAGATACTGTAACGGAAATCTGTTCGTATCCGGTCTCCTCTGTTCGACCGTCGCTTATCTTGTGGGCAAAATCTGTCATTTCGCTTATCGTAAGACCTATAGAATCCGATACCTTGTGCGACTGCATTATCGCGGTAAGGAACTTATCAGTCGTATCGTGATAAACGGCTGTATGTCCCATCTTATCAAGCACAATACCCATGTAATCCATAACCTCGGATGCGTGAATCTTGTCATTTCCGAAATTGTCATAGGAATTTACCATATATACCATAACAGCATCAAGGTTCTCTGTTTCCGCGTGTCTGTTTTCAATACTTGAATACGACACTATGGAGCCGATGATCTCTTCGGTCGTAACCAATACGGATTCCATGGTTTTCGCCGAAGCGAGCGTGCCCGCCTTGCCTATATAGTAAGCTCCGCTTGCCAAGGCATATGCGTAAGACTGCTTATAGAAGAACTTCGTATAATGCTTAAGCATCTCACCGTCTGCGGAAAGCGAGCCGTCTTCATTTTCAACCAAAGTTGAGTTTGCAACGGCTGAGTAAAGCGCGAAGAATTCATGAACCCTGTCCGGCGTAATGTTGGAATCGCCTGCGAATTCATTGAGCAATCCCTCGGTGACATTTTCACCCGCAATATCATCGATCTCTATTCCGTGACCGTCAAAGTGATATTTAAGATCTGCTTTCGCCTGCTCACGAGTGATAAGCCCGGATGCATGAGTGTTAAGCGTATTAGCGATATCCCGCATCAAAATATTGTAGTTTTCTTGATTGCTCGCCATAAATCCCAAGTCATCGGCAAACACCTTGATGCCCAATCTGTTTACCTCATCAACTAACGGCAGCATTCTGTCGTTGTCCTCTATCGAGCCTACGATATTGGCAAAAGTACCTTCCTGCTTGAAGCAATCCAGGACAGCGCCGTCGTAATCGGTCTTAGAAAGCAGCTCATAGTTATCAAGCTGATGTACGAATGCGGAAATAGACTTCAGATCACCGTTTATGTGTTCTTTGTCCTCTGTCTCAAAAATATCAAGACAAATGTCGATTACAGGATCAAACCATTCGCCTACGGAAATCTTTTGGATTCCCATAAATTCCCCCTTTTCCCTCCATGAATGGGACATGTTGGAAAGAACGTCTGCCGCGCATCCTTGTAGAATATAAGACTTTTCTATTCCTTCTACTACGGAATCCACAGCGGTAACCACCGCGTCATCACCTTCAGCGCTCATCAATTCTCCCGCCATTTCCGAAACAACGGTCACCTCATCCTTGAATTTAACCTTGTGACCATAATAGTCTGCGCTGGCAAGTCCGTTATACATCAAGCTACCGCCGCATTTGAGCATAACGTTTCCCGCGCCCTGATCAACTATGGGGGATACATAAGACTGTACAGTTTCTACTGTTTGCGCGACCTCTGAATCACCCGCGCTGATCTGAGTCATCGCGCTGTTTGCCACATCAAGAGTTCCCAGAAGAGGCATGCAGAATATCAGGCACAAAATGATACCGTTTGCAAGTCCGACACCCGCGCCGCCAAGTCTTTTGGCAACCGGAGAAATGTTATCCATTATCTTGATCTGTTTCAATACTGTCTTCATGATTATTCCGAAAATAATTCTCAAAACAGCAAACAGTAAAACGAACACAAACGGAGCAATCAACATACTGATGTAGTAATTTATCGTGTCTCTTGCGCTGGGTATCTCAAATACCTCCGCAAAGCTTGAGTCATTAAACAGCCCCATTATTTTTTGAGTTATAAAGCTCGTGTCCGAGGGAGACGGCTTTGCCACGACTAACGTTACGATAAATGAAACTATCGCCGCCAGCACGATAACTACGGTCGACGCAACGGATTTCTTAAGTCCGCGTCCCAATCCTATCAATGCCGAAGCAAGAACGCTAATTGCCACTATTATCAGGAGTGCCCAATTCAAAATGACATCAATGACATTCATAACGATTCCACCTTTTCTGTTTATTAGGGGATACTCCCCTAAGTATAATTATATACTATCTATATACAGATGTCAATGACATGTGTCAAAATCACGCGAATAATTTACACCGAGTTTACAATTATTCATCATATAAGCTCAGCCAAAATGCTTTTTATAAGTATTTTATGCTTGCCGGAAATTCTTATGACCGCCTTTTCGGAGAGTGTGGGCACGATCATAAATTCCAAACATCCGTCAAACGCGCCAAGGATTTCACCTATCTTGCGCTCCTCTCCGCCATTGATAATAAGATGTACGCTGTACTCCGACGTTGCCTCGGTCTGACAGTCCACAACAACTTTAGAAAGCATTTTGCCACCCGTACTGATCTCAGCCTCAACGAATGTCGATAGCTCATCCTCATAAGTTACAACGGGCATGATATCAGCGGGGGCATCTATCCAATATATAGTGTTGCCGCGGGACGCGCCAAGAGCACCGCGGTAAACAAAGAAGCTGCTGAAGCTGTACTGCCCCCAGTCATGCCACTGCCCGCTAAGCTCATCGTAAACATAAAATTCTCCGCCATCCTCGCCAATTACACACACATAATATTTTTTACCGTCCGTGTCGGCTATCACCTTGTTGTTTTTATACTCAAAAGGTAAGTTGTAAATCACCCTGGGCGTGTTGCCGTCAAAAACCGTAAGACCGTGACGCGACAAATAAAATATCTTATTCTTCAACACCGCAACCGTATCGGCAGTATCATCCGGAATTCCTCCCCAGTCAGCGCAGCATCTCAAATTAAAATTCGATGCCCTGTCTCCGTATATCTTGTATATCTTGGTGTTTGAGAAAAATATAGGGCTACCTTCAAATTCGATACACGCCGTTATTTTTTCCTCTCTGTCGAAATCGCATACAAACGAAGATTTATCGTCATCTCCGCCTACCGCCCAGTTGTGTTCGTCATTTATCGTAGAGGCGTATATTTTGTTATCACCCGCTACCCACACTCGACCTCCGCACACACACGCCGCATCACAGCTTTGCGGCGCTCCATGGCTCAGTGTACCCGTCAGATACCATATAGAATCACTCTTTTCTCCAAATTCACACTTGTTAAAAAACAGCACTCCGTTCTTTTTATCAGTACCTATAATGGTGTGAAAACCGCCTATGCCTACGTCATGATTTCCTGTTATTTTAATACCGTCCCCTGCCTCAAAAAAGTCCGTAAGATTCACCTCATCGCTGGAAATACAACTCATTCCCCAGTCAACTCCCGCCACGTTTCTGTTTGCTATCTTGTACGGTATCTGACCGGTAGAAACACCGAATTTATTATATTCTCCGCACGAGGGATCGTAATACATCATGTCGGGGAAAATGAGTATTTTTCCGTTGTAATGAGAGAATTTCTTCTTTCCCTCACTAATATCAAATTTTCTTTCTCCGTCATACCAAAATCCGCAATCATCGCAAAAATATACTACTCCGTTATGTATGCCAAAGCCGTCACTGTAATCAAAATTTCCAGTGCTGCGCATCATCCTGTTTCTTGATCCCAACCAGGGATAATAATCCGCCGTAAAATTCACTGAACGGCTGATGCTGTTTTTGCCTTGCTCCCACGGCATTCGAAGACCTCGCGTCAGATCTGTTTCTATCTTGTTTGCGGACGTTTTCGCTCCGTAGCTCTTAGAAAAATATCTCATATTCCCTTGCTCCCCATGTTTTCTTCCGAAAGATTGCTCAGGATATGCTCAAGCGTACACTCAAGAGAAAAAAGATTCTTTTCAAGCTCGGATATTTTTTCGCTGTCACTCATCGAGGGAGAAAGCCGTACTTTGTTTATTTTCACTTTTGCCATATTACACCCCCGAACGTCGTATGCAGTACTTTCCGTACATTTCCATAGCCTTCTCAAACATTTCCGAGGATATCTTGTACCTATCGTAATCGGACAGGAGAAAATCTATCATAGCAAAAAGATAATATGCGTACAGTCTCGAATACGGTAAAAATGCGGCAGGAATATCCTCCTCGCCTATCTGCTCCCGAATATTGTCTGCGCTCTTTCCGTGTATCTCGCACAGCACAAGTCCCTCTGCCTCGCAAAGCCATTTAAGCTTTGTATCCGTATCAAACGGATTGGGACGCACCGCGTCCACGTAATCAATAATTTGTTTAAATGTCATGTTTTTTTCCTTTCATAAAAAAATTCGACAATAACCCCCTATCTTGCGGTGGTTATTGCCGTGTCAATAAAATTTGCCTTTCGGCTCGCGGTCGTTATTTGGTCGTACAGATATTATATCACAAAAATACAGACTTGTCGGCTCCCAAAAGCGACAAGTCTGTAAGTTTATTTATCAGTTTTTGTCAAATGTAAAAAACTGAGGCAATCCGTTCTTATAAGCAGGATAGCACTCGCCCGAAATAAGCGGAAGAATGTACTCAAGACATTCATCCGTAACGTTATTTCCGCGCTCGTTTATATAATGCGCGGGAACAAACTTCGTCTTATTCGCAATAAGCTCTATATCCATATGACCGAAAACAGAAGAATAAGGCTCTCCCGCGTCATTGTTTCGAATAATTACCATCATTTCTCGGCTGACACCCTGCTCTGCCGCCATTACAGCCGCGCGTCCGACACCGAACGATTCGCTTATGTCGCATTCAGATGCAATATGAGCGCCGCATCTTTGGGGAAGATTAAGCTCCACCGAGCGAACCTTACATCCTACCCTTTCCTTGACTATCATTTCAAGTCCCTTTGCCGTTCCCGAAAGCGCTTTGTGTCCGAAAGCATCAACTCCGCGTCCCTGAGTGCTGTCTCCAATATACTGTCCGCCCTTGCAAACAATGCCCTCAGAAACCGCAACCACGACGTTGGGCTTGGTCTTGAGGATTTCCTTTATGTCATCAATAAATTCATCAATGTCAAATTCTCTCTCGGGCAGATAAACAAGGTCGGGAGCTTCTCCACTCACAAGTCTGCCGAGCGCCGCCGATGCAGTAAGCCATCCCGCATCGCGTCCCATGATCTCAACTACGGTAACCGCGGGTATGGTATAAACCTGAGTATCCTTGATTATCTCCTGCATAACGACAGAAATGAACTTCGCCGCAGAACCGAATCCGGGGGTATGGTCTGTTCCCTTAAGGTCGTTGTCTATAGTCTTGGGAACGCCTATAATGCGCATCTCATATCCACAGCTCTTAGTATATTCCGAAAGCTTGGCAACGGTATCCATAGAGTCGTTTCCGCCGATATAAAAGAAGTATCTTATATCATACTTCTCAAATATTTTTATGAGCTTGTCAAATGTTTTCTCATAATCACTCTTGTCGGGAGAGGGTAACTTCTTTCTGCAAGAGCCAAGCGCCGCTGCGGGAGTTCTTTTAAGCGATTCAAGCTTATCCTCGCATCCCTCAAAAATTGAGTTGAGCTCTATAAGTCTCTCCTCAAGCAAGCCCTCCACACCGTTTCTCATGCCGTAGATCTTGCCTATACAGTCGCAATTCATAGCGCCGTATATAACTCCGGCAAGCGTCGCGTTGATAGCTGTTGTAGGGCCGCCCGACTGTCCGACCACTGCGTTTCCGTAAAGTAAAGCCATGATAATTACCGCCTTTTCATTCCTGATATATTCAACCATATTATAACAAATACGATGGGTATTGTCAACAACCAAACCCATCGTATTTACGGTATTTATTAAATTTTTTCCACGTTTAAGACCCCATTAACTTTTTTTATGGAATTGGCAAGTCTTTCGTAAGAGTACTTTTTGGAAAGTCTGAGAGAAAATATCGCGCACGGTCTGTCCTGTTCTTTCGCTCCGTTACGCACCTCAAGTCCTATAATACTTGAGCCGTACTTTTTAATGGCATCGACAATATAAACAAGCTGACCGCTTTCGGAATATTCGACGTAAATATTCATCACGGTCTGACGTGAAGCTATCACATTTTCAAGCCGCGAAAACAGTATCTCTACCAAAAGCACCAACACTGTGGCAAGCACAGCGCCCTCGTAAAATCCCGCACCGCAGCAAAGTCCGACTATAGCAGCCGTCCATATACCCGCCGCGGTAGTTATGCCCTTTATTTGTCTGCGCTTTATAACCATGACCGTTCCTGCGCCTATAAAGCCCACACCCGCTATTACCTGCGCGCCTATACGGGAGAGGTCGGCATAATATCCCAACTCAAATACGATATATTGGCTGGTCAAAGTCGTCATTGCCGCGCCGAGACATATAAGTATGTGCGTGCGGAAGCCTGCCGCGCGTCCCTTTCTTTCTCTCTCAATTCCTATAAAACCGCCAAGAAATACGGCAAGGACAAGTCTGACTGTAACCGATAACCAATCAAGATCATCAGTTCTTAAAAAATTCAAAAACTCAAACATATCTCTCCCCCTCTCACAGTTCTTCTACGGAAATGACGTTATTACATTCGGCTATTGCCGTAATGACCTCGTAATGCCCCATTTTCTTGGGCAGCTTTAAAGAAAATACCGCCCTGTCAGAGCTTATTTCCTCGGATGCCTTTGAAATGTCGATATCGCATATTTTTATACACTTACGGTCAAGCACTCCGATTATCTCGGACATACATCCCATATTTTCAAATTCCACGTAAATATTGACGTCTCTGATGTTTGCAAACATTACGTGCTCAAGTCTGGAAAACAGTACTACTGTCACAAGTATAAACAAGCATCCTATTACCGCTGCAAGATAAAATCCCGCGCCGATAGCAAGTCCCATACATGCCGAAGCCCAAAGTCCTGCGGCAGTTGTCAGCCCCTTCACCTGCTGCTTACCCGTTATAATTATTGTTCCGACACCGATAAAACCGATGCCGCTGACTACCTGCGCGCCAAGTCTGGACACGTCGGGAACAGATGCTCCGAGCCATAAGCCTTGGGATATCATTTCAGACATATAAATGCCCAAAATTACCGTAAGCGCCGAGCCCATACATATTATTGCGTGAGTTCTGATGCCTGCAGGTCGGTTCTTACGCCCTCTGTTGATGCCGATACAGCAACCACAGATCATGGCAGCTATAAGCCGCACCGCAAGCTCAATAAACGTTAATTTCATACAAAAAGCCTTTCTCCAATAAGATTGATACAAAATCGCGCAGAAAACCTGCCGTTTCGGCGAGCCTTCTGCGCGAAATTCTAATTTCCGAAATTTTCGTAACCGTCCATATAAGCGGTATATGTAAGAACGTCCTTTACAGTCTCGCCGTCGATCTGCAACGCGGTGGGAATGTCAAATTCCACCTTGACGTGCTTACCCTTGAAGATGTCCACCATTTCCTTATGCTTTACGTGTCCACCCTTGTATATGGATGGGAAAATACTCAACGCCTTCAAACGCGTTCCTCCGTGGAACACCATAACGGAAAAAACGTCGCTGTCTCTGTTCTGCGTGGGAGACACCATCATTCCCCCTCCGTAATACCTGCCCTTCATTGCAGACGCCAGCCACACTTTTTTGTATTCCCGTGTTACTCCGTCTACAGTAACTTTGGCGTTGGGAAACTTATATAATTTCGCCAGAAGCTTCAACGCTATGGCGGTATAATTTATTTTTTTCTTGGAAATCTGCTTCTGCTCATCAGCAATACGGCACACCTCTCCGTCAAGACCGAACCCTATGCCGTTGATGAATTTGCATTTTATCCCCTTGACCTCTACCGTGGGAAGATTTTTGAGGTACGGACGGATATCGGTAAGCTTTTCTATCTTGGACGTCTCGTTTTCGTTTATATCCCGAACAAAATCGTTACCGGTTCCCGATTTTAAAACGCATACGGGACACTTGAATTCATATCCGTAACAGTTCGTTGCAAATCTGCTGATAGTTCCGTCACCGCCGCACAAAAGCACCTTATCGCTTTCCGTGAGCTTGGGGAGGAGCTCTTTGACATCGTGATCCAACAAGCTTATGCTTGTTACGTTCGTTTCGCTCTTCCCTTTGAGTATGATGTTTATGTCGTTATGCTCATTGTTGGATTTCGGATTGTACAGAAGATATATCATATTATTTCCTCGTCATAAAAATTTGATGGGGTATAAATTATTCCTTATTTTGCTGCTGTGATTTGAGCTGCTCAAGCTCCTTTGTCAGATCCGCTATCTTTTTCTCAAGCTTAGACAGCTGTTGCGCCACAGGGTCGGGAATGTTCACCTGGTCAAGATCCTGCACAGGCATACCGTGTCTGCGAACCACCTTTGCGGGGATGCCGACAGCGGTGCTGTTTTCGGGAACCTCCTTAAGAACCACCGCATTAGCCGCTACCTTACTGTTGTCACGAATATTTATCGGTCCGAGCACCTTCGCGCCTGCGCCTACCATGACGTTGTTGCCCAGCGTAGGATGACGCTTTCCGACGTCCTTGCCCGTACCGCCGAGAGTAACTCCCTGATAAAGCGTGCAGTTATCGCCTATCTCTGCCGTCTCACCTATAACGACACCCATACCGTGGTCAATGAAAAGTCCCTTTCCGATGGTCGCGCCGGGATGTATCTCGATGCCCGTAAAGAAACGGGCAAGCTGGCTTACCGCCCTTGCGGAAAAATAATGCTTGCCGAGGTACAGCTTGTGAGATACACGGTATGCAAGAATAGCATGCACTCCGGAATACAAAAGAACGACCTCTACCGTTCCCTTTGCCGCAGGGTCACGCTCGCGCACTGCCGCTACGTCATATTTGATTTCTTTGATGAGAGACTTCAAGGATTCGGGTAAAAGCTCCGAAATAAAGACCTTGCCGCTTTTCAACTTATCATACATAAGCATTACCTCCCTTCGGTAAACGCAAAGTAAACTTTGACGATTTTACTTACAGTTATATTTTATTATATCACATGTACAAACTTTCGTCAATACATAAAAATAATTTTACCGAACAGTAGCTCAAATACAAAAAAACCGCCCGCTTGCACGTCTGCAATCGGACGGTTATTACATTATCAATAGTAGATATTGGAGCCTATCTCGCGAATAGTCTTCGCGCCACTCAGAATATCCTTATCTATCTCTATTTTGTCAAACATCGTGCGACATTTTTCAAGGAACATTTTTGTGATAAGCGATGCGTTAAAGTTGCGGAACCAGTTTGATTTTTCTTTATCGGAATACGCTCCCGCCTCAAGCTCATATTTCATAAATATATGATATCCGTCGTCACTCTCAACCATAGCAATATCACCCACGTCCATGGATCTCAGCGCATCAAGCATATCGGTCATAACTCCGATGTTATAGTTGGATGCTTCAAGATCGGAGAGGTAAATTCCCAAAGAAAAGCTTTGCGAATAGTCCGTGTTCAGACTGCTGTCTGTGCCCTTCTTCTCAAAAGACGCAAAATCGCCCTTGGCTATATCGCATATACTCAGCGCCTCTGCCTTTCTCTGCGCCATTTCTTCTTCGGTATAAAGGAACTTTTTGTTTTCACCGTTCTCATCCTTTTTAAACTCGGTATGTCCGTTCACAGTGTCGTAAAGGAATTCTCCCGTTACCTTGTTGAAATATGCTTTTTCACCATACTCATCACGGATATAATTTCCCTTTTCATCATATCTTATCTCACCGTTTTCGGTATCGTACATGGGAATATCATTGTCAAAATATATCTTGTTGCCAAACTTGTCGCATTCATATTCGTAGTAGAAATTACCCACAAGGATGTGCTTTATTCTGTAATAATTCTCCTCGAAGAATTCCTGCTTTACCTCATCGCCTATCTTTGAAGCGCTCTCTCCGCCGTAAAGATAGCTCTGCAAATATTCTGCCTTCGCGATTATGACCATCGCCTCGCGCCACGTCTCGACATCCACTCCGTATTTTGAAAGAATGGTGTTCATCTTCTCGGTAGATCCGTCAGCTACGTAGCCGAGATCTATGTTGTCCTGTACTGTCACGTCTATCTCGTCATAATAAGACTGCGGCATCTCGGCAAGCTCCCCGCTTTCCACAAGCTGTTGGTAAAGCACGAGGGCAGACAGATATATTTTGCAACTTTCAAGAGCTTTTTCCGTGTAATATTCATCAAAAGTCTTTCCCGTCGTTCCGTACTGCGCGTTCCAATAATCATCCGTGTCGAACTTAAAACCGTTCCCGTCGTCGCGATACTTCATACTGTCAAGCTCGCCCTTGCTTCTGGAAAGCAAAAACTCATAAAACCATACCTCTATTCTCTGATCTTCACACTTCATAAGGGCGGGCTCGTCCTTCTTGAAGTGATTGACAAGAATAACAGTTACCGCAACAATTATCGCAACCGCGAGAACTGCCGCAGCTATTATTATGGCAGCTTTTTTCTTTTTGACTTTTTTGTTATCCGTCAAATTCTCTTTTGTATTACTCATTTTACTCCCCGATCAATACAGTAGGTTGGATGCCACGTCCTTCATGCTCGGAAGCTTGTCCAATTCCTTCTGATCTATCTTTATCTTGTTTTCGTACTGTTTGCATTTTTCCTCGAAAAGCATATTGACGAACTCAGAATCAAATCCCGCAAAAACATCCGCATAAGCCTTGTCTGCATATGCTCCGACATCATGCTCGTATTTGTAAACTATATGATAACCAACGCTTGACGCAATAACCTTACATTCGCCGTCAGACATACCTTTAAGCGCGTCGGCTATCTTGTCAAAATACGCAAAGTCAGCTCCCTGAGATTCATAATATCCCGCCTGATGCTTCAAATACCACTTGTCGCCGTTATCGTTGTCACTGTACTTTGAGATCATTTCCTCAAATTCCTCAACAGTCTTCTTCCCCTGCGAAAGCTCCTGAGCAAAAAGCGCAGTCTCAGCCTTCTTTTCATCATCGAAAAGCTCAATTATTCTTTCCCCGTTTTTATCAACAAGGTACTTTTTATATTCAGTCTCCTTGTAAGCTATGCTTTTTCCGTCGGTAGAATAATATATAACGTCTCCGTTTGCGTCCGTCTCAAACTTTTTTGAATCGTAAACGTCGACTCTCGGCGCTCCACCTTCGGTATCGTAGGAAATGTGCTTTGCCGTTTCGTCCGTATAATAGATAGTATTTCCTTGCTTATCGGTCTCGGTTGCATAATCGTATGCCGCTATAAATACCTGCTTGTAGCATACGTAATTTTCCTCCATGTACTCTTGCTTGCGGTCTGCGCTGCCGGATATTTTCGATCCGTCAGAGCCAAACAAATGAGCCGTAAGCTTTTGTATTTTAAGCTCGTTAAGATAAATATTTTTGAGAATCTTTACGTTGACGCCGTACTCTCCCAAAATAGCGTTAAGCTCGTTTTTAGAGCCCGCGTATTCAATAAGCAGGTCTATGTCGTCCTCTACCTTCTGCTTCTCTTCCTTTGTAAGCTCAAGCCCTTCCTGCTCGAAAAGATACTGAGCGATGAGATATCTGCTCGCCTCTCCTAAAACCTCGGATTTATAGTACTCATCGGCAGTCATTCCGTCACTGCTTATGACCGAGCCCCAGAATGACGACGAAGACACGTCATATCCGTAGCTCTCAAGCACGCCCTTCATTCTCGTCATAAAGAACTCTATTTCATATGCGGAAACGTATGCTTTGCTCTTTTCTATCTTCATGACTTTTTTCGAGCAAGACGTCATACACACCGCCGATATAAGCATAACGCAAATAAGCGTCAACGATATTATTTTCTTGAACATGATCCTATCCTTTCGGGATTTATCGAAACTGTAATATCATTATACGTTGAAAAAATAACTATTTCTTTTCGGTTTTTTGTACTGTTTCGATATATTTTTCAAACAATTTGTTAATTAATGCGGTGGCATTCTCACCGGGTTTGAGTCGGAATACGACGTACGTCTCTCCCATCTGCCCCATAACCACGCGAAGTCTGTTGCCGGCAATATGCGACATAATACTCCACAGATCCATATCAAATCCTTCGGGATACATTCTTACCTCATTACCCATCTGAGTTATCTGCTTTATGCCAAACTCAATGGCGCGCGCCCTGATAAGAGCAATTCGCAAAAGGTTTTCTACGGAATTGGGAAGCTCCCCGAATCTGTCCAGAAGCTCATCCGCAATGTCGTCCATGTCATATTCGTTCTGTATGAGCGCTATACGCTTATACAGTGCCATTCTCTGCGCGGGATATTTTACGTACTTTTCGGGAATGAAAGCGTCATAGTTAAAGCTCACCACACAGTCGCGCTTTTCCTCTTTTACCTCTCCCTTTTCTTCCAAAACAGCATCGTTGAGAAGCTTGATATAAAGATCATATCCGATAGCGTCAAGATGTCCGTGCTGCTCTGCTCCGAGAAGATTTCCCGCACCGCGTATCTCCATGTCGCGCAAGGCAATTCTGAATCCCGCGCCGAACTCGGTGTACTCACGCACAGCCTCAAGCCGCTTCTGCGCGATCTCCGAAACCGATTTATCCTTTGGAAACGTAAAATATGCATACGCGCGGCGCGACGAGCGTCCGACGCGTCCTCTGAGCTGGTGAAGCTGGGAGAGTCCGAGACGGTCTGCCCTGTTGACTATGAGCGTGTTTGCGTTGGGTATATCGATACCCGTCTCGATTATGGTCGTGGAGACGAGAATATCTATCTCTCCCGTGAGCATTCTGCTCCATATATCCTCAAGCTCCTCCTTGTCCATCTTTCCGTGTGCGACGGCTATCTTCGCTTCGGGAATATCACGGGCAAGGGATGTCGCCACACTGTCAATGCTCTCAACAAAGTTATGAAGGAAGAACACCTGTCCTCCGCGGCGAAGCTCGCGCTTTATCGCCTCATTTATGATGATGTCGTCATATTCAAGAACGTAAGTCTGCACGGGCAATCTGTCTCCCGGCGCTTCGTCAAGAATGGACATGTCGCGTATTCCACCCATAGCCATATTAAGCGTTCTGGGAATAGGCGTTGCCGTGAGCGTAAGCACGTCTATATTTGTAGCAAGCTGTTTCAGCTTTTCCTTCTGAGCAACACCGAAACGCTGTTCCTCATCCACTATAAGCAATCCAAGATCTTTAAAGCTTACCTCTTTGCCAAGCAGCTTGTGCGTACCGATAATTATATCCACGTCTCCTCGCGCAAGTCTGCGAAGCGTCTGTTCCTGCTGCTTTGGAGTGCGGAAACGGGATATCATATCCACGTTGACCGCGAAATTTCTCATTCGGCTGACTGCCGTCTGATAGTGCTGAAGCGCCAATATGGTCGTAGGAACAAGTATCGCCACCTGCTTGCCCGACAGTACCGCCTTGTATGCCGCGCGGAATGCGACCTCGGTCTTTCCGTAACCTACGTCACCGCAAAGCAGTCTGTCCATAGGAACAGGACTTTGCATATCCTGTTTTATGTCGTTTATAGCGTCTATCTGGCATTCTGTCTCATCGTAGTCAAACGCCTCCTCAAAGCTTCTTTGCATCTCGTCGTCAGCAATAAAAGCGTGCCCGGGCTTTTTCATTCTCTCCGCGTAGAGCTTTATAAGCTCCTTTGCCATTTCTTTAACGGCGCCTTTAGCTCTTGCGGTTGCCTTTTTCCAGTTTTCGCCGCCCATTTTGGAGAGCTTGACAAGCCCGTCATCAGAATGCGCGCCTATATACTTGGACACAAGGTCAAGCTTTTCAACGGGCATACAAAGTCTGTCCGTTCCCGCGTACTGAATATTGATATATTCTCGCGTGACACCCTCTATGGTCAGCTTTTCAATTCCAAGAAATTTACCGATACCGTAAGTCTCGTGTACCACGATATCTCCCGCGTTAAGCTCGGCATAAGAAAGAATACTCTTGCCATCGCGCCGTTTTTTGCGGGAGGATTTGATTTTTGCGGGAGCATTAAGGCTTGAAGTGCGCGCGTCGGTATTTGTCGTCAGCACCGCTATTCTCGGACTGATGAGTTCATATCCGAACAGACATTCTCTCCACTTTACGTATATGACGTTTTTAGGCACGTCCTGTATGGATACGTCTTTGCCCCTACTCTCAACTACCGCAGAAAAATCCGCATCAATAAGCATGTTGCAGAGATTTTTCGCGCTCGTCTCGTTTTCCGCCATAACGACCACTCTGTATCCGCCCCTCATATACGCCACTATATCTTCGCAAAGTAAGTTGTAATTATCTGTGTAAACAACGGGCTGACGTGTACGGAAGCCGAACATCCCCGAAAGCCGCTTGTCGCTGACACCGTATGCCAGCGAGTCCACGTGCAAGGTCACCTGTGTATCGCAAAATGCCTCAAAGTCCGACGCGGACTTTGAGTACTGCGCAAGCTTTGATGAGAGCAGACCGCTTTCAATAAGGTCAATTATAGCCTGATTTTTGTGCCATACGTCAGCCTTCAGTCTGTCCCTAACAGCACCGCTGTTTCGTATAAGCACGAGAGATCTTTGTTTAAAATAATCAAGCAAGGTCTGCTTTTCCGGGTAGACCAACGAAATGTATTTATCCGCAAAATTTATCTCCGTACCCTTTACCGAAAGACTTGCTCGCTCACTTTTAAGTTCCTCCTCTGAGCGCGCGTCGTGACATACCTTTATCTGAGCATTTACCGCGCGCAAAATATGCTCCCTTGCCTCGTCGTCAACTATAATCTCACGGGCGGGGGCAAAGGTCAGCTTTTCTACTGAAACGAGAAGACGCTGGGTATCAACGTCAAAAATGCCCATTCTGTCTATCTCGTCGTCAAAAAATTCAATTCTTATAGCATACGAGCCCTTGTATTCGGTCCTGTCGCTCGCAAGCACGCGGCAAAACGGCGGGTACAGATCAACTATACCGCCGCGGCGGGCAAACTGTCCCGAGCCGTCAACCATTTCCACTCGCACGTATCCCGCGTCGACAAGTCTTTGCGCAAGTGCTTCGGGCTCTATTCTCGTGTCGTAGTCAATAGAGACGGTGTTGTCACGTAGCATCTGCACAGGCATGGTAAATCCAAGCGCCGTGTCCGGAGTTGTGAGAACTACGTCATAAGCTCCCTCAAGTATGCCCGAAAGCACTTCAAGCCTCTCATGCTCGTACTCATGAGAGGCGCTGATATTATGAAAATTCAAATCGCGTGAGCAATAGAACGCCGCGCGCTTGCCGAATTTTGAGAAGGTGTTGCGAAGTCGCACACACTCCTTTTCCTCGGCGCAGATTATCAAAGCGGGCAGCCGACGCACCTTTTCCGTATCTTCAATAAGCGCAAGGCAAAGAGCGTCTGCCGCGCCCGGACAAAGTCCCCCTGCAAGCGCAGGTAGCGGCTTGTCTGTAAAATTCTTTTTGAGTACCGAAAGCAACTGCGAGTATTCGCTGTCGGCACGTATGGTATCGGTTAATATGTTCATGTTTTACCTTATTTCTTGCTATTACAAATCTGCATGGCACCATCAACGTCACCGCAAATTATTTTTTCAAGTCCGTCATAGGCTACAACAAAGCAATCGTATATATTTTTCTTGTCCTCATCAGAAAAATTGCCAAGCACCCAATCCGCCATATCGTAATCGGGGTGCGGCTTTTTGCCAACGCCAAAACGTATGCGAGGAAAATTGTCGGAATTCATTCGCAAAATTATCGAACGAAGTCCCCTCTGCCCGCCGTCAGAGCCGCTTTTACGTACTCTTATACGTCCAACGTCAAGATTTACGTCGTCTGAAAGTACGACTATATTCTCTATCGGAATTTTATAGAAATTCGCCGCCTCAATAACCGCATCGCCGGACAGATTCATAAACGTCTGCGGCTTCATAAGAAGCACCCTCCTGCCCGCGATAGTCCCCTCGCCCACGAGAGCCTTGAACTTTGATTTATTGACCGTCGCGCCGCATCTCTGAGAGATGTAATCCATAGCCAGAAATCCCGCGTTGTGACGGGTGTAAAAATACTTGTCGCCGGGGTTGCCGAGTCCTACCACGATATGCGTTATAGGGGCAGTCTGCGCCTGCTCCCTTTCCTTTTCTATTTTCTTGAAGATGTCAAAGATGTTTGCCATTATTGATGCCTTTCTGATCGTATAACGTAACAATTGCAGGTAATGTCCGCAAACTCGTTACTCGTTTTCTTCATAGTAATAGGAATAATCTATTCCTTTCATAAATATCTCTCGGTCGGATATCTTGTCCGTTAAAGCATTACGTATCAAGTTTAAAATCGGCTCGGTGTCAAGGGGGCTTCGCTCCATTGCGGCCAAGTAAGATTTTTTATCTATAAAACTCCAATCTACACAACGCAAAAGATTTTTTTTCAATATCAAATCCAGCCATATCCTGGTACTGCGTCCGTTACCCTCCATAAAGGGGTGCGCAAGATTCATTTCGACATATTTATCAACAATGCTTTCAAGTGACTCCTCCGGCATTTGTTCGATTTTCGACAATACATCCGGAAGAAACATCGCATTTGCAAACATAAAACCGCTTTTGCTTATATTTTTTGTGCGTATCTGTCCCGCAAAATCGTACAAACCTCCAAAAATATACGAGTGAATTTGCTGTAGCCCCTTCACCGAGCCTACCTCTATGCTATCAATAAATCCGCTTTCAAACAGATCATACGCCTTCTCCTTGCTTTTTTCATCGATCGTCGATCCCACGTCAGAAAGCCACTTTTTAAACATAGCAGTCTTTTTGCTCGGTATTAATGCAATAAGGGTATTAATGCCACTCTCATCTATCACGTCGGTCAAATATTTCTTTCCGTCTCTTGCGCTTAATTTGAGTTGTCGACAAATTGTCGACAACTCAGGCTTTCGTTTTTTGATGGCATTCCAATATGATCTCGGATTAGCACTGTCTGTCAAAGCAAAAGCAATATCAGCTGCGGCAAAAAACCATTTTGATTCTTTCCCGTCCCACACGGTTCGTACGGGAATATCATCAAAGAATCTGATTGATGTTTTAATCATTTTACCCTCCTTAAGGTTCAAAAAGCTTGAATGCCGTCTCGGACATAACATATACATCCGTTATATTTTGTCTCTTGCTTCTGCTTGAAACAAATCCGTTTTCGTCGAGTCCCGTAATAACGTTGGGTTTACCTTTTATCAGAACGATTACTGTTTCGCCATTTTTATTTGTGGGTTTTACAAGAATATTTTTGATGGGTGAACCTTGCAAGGTTCCTATCGAATTTACCTGCTCCCACCAAACAGCCTTGTCTTCTGCACAGCGAATGTAAGTTCCCGCATTTGCAGATTGCTTTGAAACATATACGGTAAAATCCTGCTCTCCAACAGAAACGGAGATGATTTTGACAAACTCTGTTTCTCCAACGCATTTACCGTACTTTTTATAACACGCGTACACAGAAAGCTTATTTTCACTCGCGCACTCCATAATATCTCCCACGTCGCAATTAAGCGCCGAGCATATCCTCGATATCGTATCCGTAGTGACCGTTTCATTTTTTGATAGTTTCGCTAAAACCCTGGAACTTATTCCTGTCAATTGCATCAGATCGGATTTCGTCATGTCCTTGTCTATAAGCAGTTTCCAAAGTTTGCTGTAATCGATATACATATATGCACCGCCTTTCTGCTTTAATTATAACATACAAGTTAGAATTTGTCAATAATTATTTACGAAAGTAAATAAAAAAATCCATTTAGTATACGTTTAAGTGCATACATGATGCCTTTTCGTTCGAATTTTCTTATCGAGATATTCCCAAAAACAAACAACGCCACTTTTGCACAAGATAGGGGGCTCTTTCACCACAATCTGCAAAACCGGCTCTATTATTGAGTTTCACTAAATTATACTATATTCTCCCCCCATTGTCAAACACTTTTTGAGCATTATGACGAGCGTTCACAATAAGTTTACAAATAAGCCTTCCATTTTTTTGTTTTTAGCTCTTTCCCTTTATTTGCTTTTATGTTATAATGAGCGATGGTAGAGTGAGAAATATGCGTTTTTTTGGCGCGGACAAGCTCTGCCACGCAAAAAAAAGTTTAAAAAAATATTTTTATAACGGAGGAAAAATCCAATGGCAAAGAAGTATTGTTACCTCTTTACAGAAGGTAATGCAAACATGCGTGAGATCCTCGGCGGTAAGGGTGCGAACCTCGCTGAAATGACCAACATCGGTCTTCCCGTTCCCCAGGGCTTCACAATCTCCACAGAGGCTTGTACTCAGTACTACGAGGACGGCAGACAGATCAACGATGAGATCATGGCTGAGATCATGGAGTACATCGTAAAGATGGAAGGCGTAACCGGCAAGAAGTTCGGTGACCTTGAAAATCCCCTTCTCGTTTCCGTTCGTTCCGGTGCTCGTGCATCCATGCCCGGTATGATGGACACAATCCTCAACCTCGGTCTTAACGAAGAGGTTGTTGAAGTTATGGCAAAGAAGTCCGGCAACGCTCGTTGGGCTTACGACTGCTACCGTAGATTTATCCAGATGTACTCCGACGTCGTTATGGAAGTCGGCAAGAAGTACTTCGAGGAGCTTATCGATAAGATGAAGGAAGAAAAGGGCGTTAAGCTTGACGTTGAGCTCACAGCTGACGACCTCAAGGAACTTGCAAATCAGTTCAAGGCTGAGTACAAGGCAAAGATCGGCTCTGACTTCCCCTCTGATCCTAAGGAGCAGCTTATCGGCGCAGTTAAGGCAGTATTCCGTTCTTGGGATAACCCCAGAGCTAACGTATACCGCCGTGACAACGACATTCCCTACAGCTGGGGTACAGCAGTAAACGTACAGGCAATGGCATTCGGTAACATGGGTGACGATTGCGGTACAGGCGTTGCATTCACACGTGACCCTGCTACAGGTGAGAAGAAGCTCATGGGTGAGTTCCTTACCAACGCACAGGGCGAGGACGTTGTTGCAGGTGTTCGTACACCTATGCCCATTCAGGAAATGGCTAACAAGTTCCCCTCAGCTTACAAGCAGTTCGTAGAGGTTTGTCAGATCCTTGAGAACCACTACCACGATATGCAGGATATGGAGTTCACAATTGAGAATGAAAAGCTCTACATGCTCCAGACAAGAAACGGTAAGAGAACAGCTCAGGCTGCTCTCCAGATCGCAGTTGACCTCGTTGCAGAGGGCCACAAGACAAAGCAGGAAGCTGTTCTCATGATCGACCCCAGAAACCTCGATACACTTCTCCATCCCCAGTTCGACGCAAAGGCTCTCAAGTCTGCTACTCCTATGGGCAAGGGACTTGGCGCATCTCCCGGTGCGGCTTGCGGTCAGGTAGTATTCTCCGCTGAGGATGCTGAGGCTTGGAAGGCAGCAGGTAAGAAGGTAATTCTCGTAAGACTTGAAACATCTCCCGAAGATATCACAGGTATGAAGGCTGCTCAGGGTATCCTCACAGTTCGTGGCGGTATGACATCTCACGCAGCAGTTGTTGCCCG
>SVTX01000067.1 GCA_015063545.1 Oscillospiraceae bacterium
CCTGCTCTGCGACATTGTCGCAGAATCAGGTTCGAAACATTGCTCCGTCCTTCCCTGTGGGAAGCTTGTAAGACGGAGCAAATTCCTGTTGCGGTAGACCTCTTTTTTGTTGCACCCTTCAGAATCGACCTGCTCTGCGACATTGTCGCAGAATCAGGTTCGAAACATTGCTCCGTCCTTCCCTGAGGGAAGCTTGTAAGACGGAGCAAATTCCTGTTGCGGTAGACCTCTTTTTTGTGGCACCCTTCAGAATCGACCTGCTCTGCGACATTGTCGCAGAATCAGGTTCGAAACATTGCTCCGTCCTTCCCTGTGGGAAGCTTGTAAGACGGAGCAAATTCCTGTTGCGGGTGCCACGATCTTGAAAGGTAGTCAAAAACGGCTACCTTTTTTAAGTTATAATTAATTCAAAAGTTCCCAATGTATTAGGCCTAATTTGATATAATATATTTGAATTTAAAGTAAAGCCAACAGAAACAACGTTTATTTTGCAAAGCCTCTTGACTCGTGGCTAAATTTAGTCACAAGAACATATAATAAAAACGGAGGTAAAACAATTATGACTATTATTCCTATGCGCGACTTAAAAGACACCGTTGAAATTGAAAGACGTTGTGCCGAAGCTGGAGGTCCCGTATTCGTTACTAAAAACGGATACGGCAGACTTGTTGTAATGGATATTGAGTACTACGAACGAACTATGAGCAAAATATATGAAGCCAAACTCGTAAGCGATGGACTTTCCGATATTGAAAGCGGTAAAACCGTGGACGGTGACGCTGTAAGGGCACGGATGGCTGAGAAGTATGGAGTTTGAGTGTTCATATCGGTTTACAGAGAAGGCCGTGCAGGATTTTGACGAGATCCTGCGCTACATGTCGGTTGATTTGGCAAATCCCGCTGCGGCGCAAAAACTCGGAAAAAACATTTTTGAAAAAATTGATATTGTAAGAGTATTTCCGGATTCCGGCGCTCCTATTGAAAACGAGTTTTTGTCCGAGAAGACAGTGCGTAAATTATTAGCGGATAACTGTATTATTTACTGCAAGACACATTACGAAGAAAAAATCATTTCAATCGTCCGTATAGTCTATGGCAAGCGTAATCTTGATGAAATTTTACGAGATATTTAGTTTTTAGCGTGGGCGACATATAAAGATTGATAATACATAAGATTAAGAAAAAAGCCTCGTTTTGAGGCAAAAAAGGCCATGACGAAAAGAGGATCGGAAAATCCTCGTTTTTGAGAGTTATACAATTCCGCAGAGAATTGGCTTAAGAGGCGTTCAGGGCGAACAAATCTAAGCCAATTCTTCCTTTTTTCGTGCGGTTTTTCCCATTTTTGGTGATTTCAATTGACAATTCCGTTACAATGTGTTATACTATACACGCTACACAAACTGCATATTTTTTCTCTGATACGGGAAAATACTTTGGTAAAAAGTGTTTTCTCTCTTTTCTCATGCCGTATCGGAGAGAGTTTGTGTAGCAACATTCGAGGGGAGCATTTTTTCGGTGCGCTCCCTCGGGGGTGCACTTTTATTTTGGAGCAGTTCTATGATAGTGACCTTCTGCGGACACTCTCAATACACGGCAACGGGAGAAGACGAACAAAAAATTCTATCTCTTTTAACAGAGATTATTGGAGACCATCACGCCGCGCTTTACTTGGGCGGTTATGGTTCTTTTGATGCGTTCGCCCGTCAATGCGGAAGGAAGTACAAGGAATCTCACCCAAATACAAAATTGATTTTCGTTACTCCATATATCACCATAGATTATCAAAAGAATCATTTGGAGTACAACAAGGATTTTTATGACGAAATTCTCTATCCGGGCTTGGAAGACAAACCACTAAGATTTGCAATTTCATACCGTAACAAATGGATGGTCGAACAAGCCGATTATGTTATTGCATACAAAACTCACGAACGTGGCGGCGCTTATCAGACATTCAAACAAGCGCAACGCAAAAAGAAACCGTTGTTCAATATATCAGGAAAGATATGAGGTCTTAACGATGTCAAATGCAAAAATAACCCCTATAGAGCTTACCGCGGATGCAATGGAGCATTTGGGAAGCAGCTACTACTACCTTATACACATTTTCAACGCATTAAGAGAACACAAGGAACTGCTTGAAAGCCCCGATTATCAGCGCCTCTATGACGAGGCGAGAGACTTTCTTTTCCGATACGCGGTTGAGTTTTGCGGTTGGCACGAAAATGAACGCGAATGGGGATATCACATGATCGAACGCATTGCCGATCTTTCAAATTCTTGTAATAAGGATACCGAAAGATACTCTGTAGAAACTTTGGCTTCCTTGCTTGCGGAAAGGAGAAAGGTCTGGGAGCTGATGCAAGCTCACGCCGAAAAAGACGAAAAACCGCGAAAAAAGTGATATATCAAAGAAAAAGTACCGGAAATATCTGGATTTTCGGTACTTTTTTGAATGTAAAATAACGCGATGGCTTTATTTTGTCCGCTGATAAGCCATTCGCTCATCACCGTTTGCGAGGTGAATTATTCCGCAGTATTCAAAGTCGCATTTTTCAAGTGAATGCTGCATGGGAATATTGTCCCTATGGGTGTCGATTTTCAGGTTCGGGTGCATCTTGAAGCATTCGTCGTATATGAATTTACCGATACCTCTGCCGTGGTATTTTACGGCAACTCTGTGTACCGCCGCGTAGGTGTCCGCATTCTTCCACTCGCCGTCGTAAATAACAATGTAGGTTGGGTCCTCTCCGACACGGAAATAGAAGGTGCCGACAATCTCCTCCCCCTCAACGCATACGTAGCTTGTGCCGTCTTCAATACCCGAGAGTATATCGTCCAATCCGGGGTAGGCGAGGGTCCACTGACCAAGGTTTCCCGTCTCACGCATGAATCCTCTTGCGCTATCGTATATTTCATTTGCCGCCTTTGCGTCTGCGACAGTTGCAGGTCTGATAATCATTTTTTGCTCCTTGAGGTTTATAACGACTAAGATTTTAATATTTTTTCTCTTATTTGTCAAGTATTTTCTTGTCATTTCTTTACTTTTTCGCTAAAATATGATAAAATAACTCAAAACAAATGCCATCAGCCCAAAAGAAAGGAGTAAGCCGTGCAGTCTATCAAAACAAAGAAGCCCTATTCACGGGTGTATGTGGAAATAACCGATATTTGCAACATGTCCTGCTCCTTCTGCCACGGCACGGGCAGACCGCCCCGAATGATGAGCATGGAGGAGCTTTGCCGCGTGGCGGAATCTCTCCTGCCTCTTACAGACTATATATACTTTCACGTAATGGGAGAGCCTCTCACACATCCGCTCCTTCCCGAATTCATCCGCTACGCCACTTCGCTGGGCTTTAAGTGCGCCGTAACCACCAACGGCACCCTTATAGACAGACGGGGCAGGGAGCTTATAGACGCGGGAGTGTATAAGGTCAATCTGTCCGTCCACAGCTTCGAGGATGGAGACGAAAAGTCCTATATGTCGTATCTCCATTCTCTTTGCGATTTTGCCGACGAAGCCTCCCTGGCAGGCGTTCTTACGGTTCTGCGCCTATGGAACAGAGGACACGACGGCGGCAGAAATGACCGAACTCTAAAGGTCCTTACGGAGCGGCTGTCGGGCGAGTGGAAATGGGGCGCGAGAGGCGCTAGGATACGGCATAAGCTCCACTTAGAGTACGGAGAGCGCTTTGAGTGGCCCGACATATGTCTTGAGGAAGCAGACCCTCACGTATTCTGCTACGGTCTTTCGGACCATTTCGGTATACTCT